>USSR01000019.1 GCA_900557355.1 uncultured Bacteroides sp. | reverse complement strand
AAGACTTTGCAGGTTTCGTACATTGGTATGCAGACACAAGAAGTGGCAATTAAACGCAATCTAAAGATCGTGCTTAAGGCAGATGCTGCTATGCTTGATGAAGTAGTAGTAGTGGCTTATGGTGCTGCAAAAAAGAGTTCGTTAACCGGTTCTGTTGAAATAGTAAAAGCTGATCAGTTGTCAAAAGTACCGGTAAACAGTGTAGACCAAGCATTACAAGGTAAAGCAGCAGGTGTGCAAGTAACTGCTGCAACTGGACGTCCGGGAGCAAGTGCTAATATTAAGATTCGTGGTACAAGTTCTATATCTGCCGGTAGTGATCCACTATTCGTAATTGATGGTGTACCTGTTTCTTCTGCAGATTTTGCAGCACTAAACTCGAATGATATTGAATATATGTCTGTATTGAAAGATGCATCTGCAACCGCAATATATGGTTCCAGGGGCTCTAATGGTGTTATTCTTATCACAACCAAGAAAGGTCAAAGTGGTAAAACTACAATTGACTTAAAAGCCATCTTTGGAATTTCTACCAGAACCTTATCTGATAGTGATTTTACAATGATGAATGCACAAGAAAAGCTTACTTATGAACGTCAGCTAGGTATTGGCCGCGGTTCATCTGGCGGAGCTAATGGTGGAGCAATGACTGATGCTGAAATTGCTGCTGCTAAAAATACAAATTGGGCTGATGAAATTTTCCGTACCGGTACTACACAGTCTTATGAATTGAATGTGGCAGGAGGTACTGACGCTACTCGTTTCTATTTATCAGGCCAATATTTTGATCAGGATGCTATAGTACCTGGTTCTTACCTTAGAAGAAGTACATTGCGTGCTAATCTTGAGCATAAAATTAAAGATGTAGTGAAAATTGGCTTTAATTCTTCTGCAGGTATTTCCAAGGAAGGTTTGCTAAGAACAGACCGTAATGCTTTGAATCCGTTCAACTATATCTTTAACGCTAATCCTTATGATGCTCCTTATAACGAAGATGGTAGCTATAATACTGACATGAAGGTTGCTGGTAATCAAATTAATATTTTTGAGAATATTGCAAATAATCCTGCAAGCTTAAGTAAACTTAAAATTATTGCAGCTTTCAATTTGGAATGGAGAATTTGGGATCAGCTCAAATATACAACGGTAGCAGGTGTAGATTTTACTCAATATCAAAACTACCAATTTAATAAACCGGAATCTCAATTATCACAGATTTTAGGTTCACCTTATGGTTATCGTAACGATCGTATTCAACAACGTTCTACTTGGGTATGGACCAATATGTTGAGTTATGACAAAACTTTTAATGATGTTCATGAAGTAAAAGCTGCAGCTGCAATGGAAGCTCAATCCAGCCATTACCGTACACTGACAGCTTCTGTTAGTGGTTTTGCAACTGGTAAATTGGATGCTATTTCAGTTGGAGCAACAGATAAAGATGTAGCAGGAAATACTACTGATTGGAGAATGCTTTCATATCTGGCAACTGCCGGTTATACTTATGATAGTAAATACATTATTGATGCAGCAATTCGTTGGGATGGTTCTTCACGTTTTGGAGCAGATAACCAATATGGTATGTTCTGGGCTGTAGGTTTAGGCTGGAACATGGAACGTGAATCATTCTTGCAAGATGTAAGCTGGCTTACTCGTTTGAAAGTTCGTGGTAGTGTAGGTACCAGTGGTAATAATAACATTGGTGATTATGCTGCACAAGGTGTATATGGTTATGGTAGCTATAATGGTGCATCAACTGCTTATCCTGCACGTTTACCGAACCCTGACTTATCTTGGGAAAAGAGTATGCAGGCATCTGTGGGTTTGGATGCTTCTTTGTTCGATTCACGTTTAAATGTTACATTTGATGTCTACCAACGTAAAACAACCGATTTGTTACTTTCAACTCGTTTGTCTATGACTTCAGGGTTCTCAAGTCGTATTGATAATGTTGGTGAATTGATGAACAAAGGGTATGAACTCTCTATCAGTGGTGATCTTATCAGAACCAATGACTGGAAACTGACATTGAATGGAATGATTTCTCAAAATAAGAATGAAATCAAAAAATTATATAAGGGAAATGATATTTCTGTTGGTTGGAATAACCTGATTAAGGAAGGCTATCCTATCAATGTCTATAAGATGGTTCGTTGGGCTGGAGTAAATCCTGCCAATGGTGACGCTTTGTACTATACTGCAGATGGCAGAATTACCAATACTTACAATTCAAATGACGCTGTAGTTTTAGATGGTAAGACTCCTGACCCCAAATATTTTGGTTCTTTTGGTGCAAATCTGTCATATAAAGGATGGGAATTAGCTGCAGATTTCTACTTCTCTGGTGGAAATTATATCTATAATCATATTCGTTTCTTTACGGAAAGTGATGGTGCACAGTATGGTAATAACCAAGATAAGAGTATGCTGTATGACCAATGGAAAAATCCGGGAGATATAACTAATGTGCCCAAACAAAGTATCAACAATAGTTCTTATCAGTCTACCAGATATCTGGAAGATGCTTCATACTTACGTTTGAGAAACTTAACCTTGGCATATACTTTCCCGAAGCAATGGCTAAAGGTAGCCCATGTAGAGAAGTTACGACTTTTTGCACAAGGTTTGAATCTGTTTACTGTAACAGGATTTAAAGGACTTGACCCTGAGGTAGGTGATTCACCTGCAGGTACAGGTGCAGGTGCTACAGGTGGTGTTCTTGACTTTAGCTACCCGGCTTCCAGAACGATCATGTTCGGTATTGAAATAGGTTTCTAATTATTATTTATGAATTTCAAAAAAGACACTCGTATGAAATTAATTAAAAAAACAATAATACCAGCAGTTGCTCTTTTTAGTTTGTCACTGACCGGATGTTCTGGTTTTCTGGATACCACTCCTCATGACTCTCTGAATAGTGACAATGCACTAGAGTCTATGCAAGACTTTGATAATACAACCAATAGTGTATATGAATCAATTCGTTCGGCATCTTATACCACCGAGTTTATGTTGATGGTTCCAGACGTTATGTCCGATAATCTAACATTGAATCGTGACGGCCGTTTGATTTACAATGAATTTGCCGATTTCAAGTTTTACGCTGATACATATGGTGTAACTGGTATGTGGTCTGCTGCTTATAATGGTATTTTAGGTGCTAATGAGGTTATTACCCGTTTGGATGGTATGGAAATAGCTGAAGCAGATAAAAAGTTAGGTGCCAACCTACTTGCTGAATGTCTGGCTTTACGTGGCATGATACATTTTGATCTGGTACGTTTATATGGTAGAAACTATCAGCAGGCTTCTGACGGTGATTTAGGAGTTACTTATAAAAAAGATACGGAAACTGATTTTCCGGCACGTAATACTGTGAAAGAGGTATATACATGGTTGGTAGAAGATTTGGAAAGAGCGAAAGGATTGATGAGCGATGATTACAATGCTAAAATCAATTATCGCTTAAATAAGAAATCTGTTTGTGCTATTTTGGCACGCGTGTATCTAACAATGGGTGAAAATCAATTAGCTGTAACAAATGCAACAGCTGCTATTACAGGTGATGGCTCTGATATGGCGGATACTCAAGGTTTCAGCAAAGTATATACTACCAGTATGGCAGTTCCTGAGGTTTTATTCCGCATAGCACTTAAATCAGATGATGGAATTCTACCTGGCAACAGCTGGGGACAGGGTGCTACAACCAGCTATGTAGGTAATTATTCTGTTTCTTGCGGATTAAGAGAACTGTATACAACCACTGACTGCCGTAATTCTGTTATCAAAATGGTTACCAGCGAAAGTGGTGATTGCAATATGGTATGGAAATGGGCTAATGGTGGTGCCTCTGCCGGTCTGGTTGATATTCCTCTTATACGTACTGCAGAAATGTACTTGACTCGTGCAGAAGCTAATTACAATTTGAAGCAGTATACTCCTGCTTTGGCAGACTTGAATATTGTACGCTCAAAACGTTATTCAGATTATGAAGCAGGTAATGAAAGTGGTGAGAGTTTGGAAAAAGCCATTCAGTTACAAAGACGTTTGGAACTGGCATTTGAAGGGCACCGTTTCTTTGACTTAAAGCGCAGACATGAAGATTTGGAGCGTGATGGTTTAGGTTTCTTAGCTGATGGTACAGGTGCTCCTGCCGGTGCTCAAGAAGTATCTGCAGACAGTCCTTACTATCTCCTGCCTATTCCACAAAGCGAAATAGATGCTAATGAGAATATGATTCAAAACAAGTATTAATTTCTAAAAACGGAAACAAATGAAAAAATTGACATATTTAATATTGGCTGTCGGGTTGTTGTTTACTTTTGCTGCATGTGATGATAACGAATCACAATCATTCAGAGCGGCAGATTCTAACGCAAGTTTTCCGACAACGACAGCTTCAGTAGATGAAAATGCTACCGAGCCCCTTCAAATCCCTCTTGCTTTAGCAGGGATTAAAGGGAGTGGAAAAGTAACGGTAACCCTTACAGCTTCTTCCGAAGGAGAAAGTAGTCCGGCCATTGAAGGAACAGACTTTGTTATTGAAAACAAAGAGATTGTTTTTGAAGATGGTTGTGGAGTACAAAATGTAATTGTAAGACCGATAGATAATGATGTCTTTACCGGAAAAAAGACTTTTAAAATTATTATCTCAGCGACATCTCCTAAATTACTAGAATCTGAACAAAATAGTGTTCTCGTTACGATTGTAGACGACGAACATCCGTGGGCAGCTATAATCGGAACTTATAATATAACTGGTATTTCTGCTTTCGATGAAGTTACTCCGGTAAGCGTTCCAGCAGTAATTAGCGCTTCTGATGAAGATACGAACGTATTAAATGTGAATTTTGGTTATGGAACTCTTGCCAAAATGAGTGTGGAAGAAGTAGATGGGGAAATTGTGGTTGCAATGAAAGATAATCAATATATAGGTCCTATGCCGAAACCTACAGATGCATGGAACCGTTACTTCAGGGCCACTCATGTAGAGGGAGAAGATTTATATACAGTGAGTGCTTTAGCTGGAATTTTTGAGAATGGAGTAATTACGTTTGAATATGGATTTGGATTCCAAGCAATTCATCCATCTACAGGCGCATCTGGTGGCTTCTTTACCTTACTTATGGATGGCGTTGTAGCTACGAAAGCAAAATAATTCCTTCCTTATAGTCATTTAAGAATAAGGTCACCTATTTGATGGGGTGACCTTATTTTGTTTAAAATCAATAATATGATAAAGAAAAGATTACTTTTGATTTGTTTTTGGTGCAACATTTTCTGCTGGATGTATGCTGCTCCTTTTAGCTTTCTTGAAACAACAGTTACCCAACCTGATGGAAGTCAATTAACGCTGTATGCTTCAGGGGATGAGTTTTACCATTGGGTGCATGACAAAGATGGTTATACAGTATTGCAAGGAGAAGATGGTTACTGCTATTATGCTGAGAAAAATGATATGGGAGAATTGGTTCCTTCACCATTTTTAGTAGGAAAAACATCGATAGCTGATACAAAGCTCAAACCTTGGTTAAAAATTTCCAAAGAAAAATATGATGTTCGTCGTGAACGTTTGCAACCTTTATCGCGGACAAGGGGAATGTTTCAACCTCAATATGCTTCTCATAAAAAGCCTTTGAATAATATTGTAATATTTATATCTTTCCAAGATGCTACTACTTTCTCAAAAAAGAGAAGTGTATACGACAGCCGCTTTAATAGTACTACCTCTTCTACAGGTTCCCTTAAGGATTATTACTTAGAAGTTTCTTATGATAATTTGACTATCCAGTCTCATTTCTTTCCTCATGCTGATTTAGAAGCTAATAATGTGGGTTATGTAGATTTTCATAACAGAGGTTTCTACCGGGCTTATAATGCAACGACTAATCCGGATGGATATAAAACCAGTGAAGAATCTACAATGAGAGAACATAATCTTGTTCAGAATGCAGTTGATGCAATGAGAAGTATTATTGAACAAGAGTTTACTCCAGATGAAATAGATAATGATAATGACGGATATGTTGATAATATCTGTTTTGTTGTTCAAGGAAATAGTGACGGATGGAGTGATTTATTATGGGCACATCGTTGGTCACTTTATACAAAAGAATGCTATATACATGGCAAGCGTGTAATGGATTATGTTTTTCAACCGGAAAACCAAGTAACTGTTAATACCCTCTGCCATGAAATGTTTCATGCTTTAGGAGCTCCGGACTTATATCATTACAGTGAAGAAAGTAAAACTCTAGACCCTGTTGGTGCTTGGGATTTAATGAATAGTGGCTGGTGTCATATGGGAGCCTACATGAAGTGGATGTATGCAGGTAAAAGTTGGATTACTGAAATTCCGGAAATTACGACTACCGGTAGATATTCATTAGTACCCCTTTCTCAAGGTCCAGATAACTCTTGTTACAAAATAAATTCATCCAATGCGAATGAATACTATGTTTTGGAATATAGAAAGAAAGAAGGAAAATACGAAAAGAACATTCCAAGATCCGGTTTATTAATTTATAGAATCAATACAACTGTATCTAATGGTAACCGGAATGGTCCTCCTGATGAGGTCTATATCTATCGCCCTTATGGTTCCTTAGTTGAAAATGGTTTTCTAGACGAGGCTGCTTATCAAACAAACGCTGGAGCAGTAATGACGGATAAAACCTATCCGAAACCTTTCTTATCTGATGATAGTGATGGAGGATTACGTATCACAAACTTAGTTGTAGAGAATGATAAACTTAGTTTTGATATTAATATCACTACTACAGGCGTTGAATCAGAACAGGAAACCAGTTCTTTCAAAATATATCTGGAAAGCAAAACATTAATAATTCATTCCAATGAGTTAATTAAGGATATCGTTGTTACAGATCTCTCTGGAAAAGGTGTTATGAAATGGGATAATGTAACTCAACCCATATCATTGCAACAGCTTTCCTCTGGAGTTTATATTGTTTCTGTTACTTTAGCTAATGATACGACGTATCAACAAAAAATCATTTTAAAATAATAATAGTATGACGTCTATTTCTAATAAGATAATTGTATTGTGCTGTTGTTTTGTAAGCACTACTTTGGCATGGGGGCAAAATGGTAAACATTTTGTTTTTCCCGAATATCAAGAAGGGCAGATTGTTTATAAAAATAAGAAAGTTAACAAAGTAGAGTTGAATTATAATAAGGCAACTGAAGAAATGATCTATACTGGTTCTGACGGTAAGAAAATGGCTCTTCATCCTATTGACCAAATTGATACTATCAATTTCGGGAAGAGGAGTTTTATTCCTTCAGGGAATAGTTTTGAAGAAGTTTTATTGTCAGGAAAGTACCCTTTGTATGCATCCTATCGCTGTCGTTTGAGTATTGGTGCTCAAAATATTGGTTATGGTAGTTCTTCTACAACGGCTATTGATAATATTTCCTCTCTTAATACGGGTGGAGAAATGTATCAGTTGAAATTACCAGAAAATTATAAAGTGGAACCATATACTATATACACCATAGAAATAAATGGAAAACGTGAGCGTTTTAGGAGAATAAAAGAAGTTATAAAAATATTCCCTGAACGAAAGAAAGAAATCATGAGCTTTCAGAAAAAAAATAAGTTGAAGAATGATAACGAGGGTATTATCCAGGTAATTCAATATATTTCTTCTCTGTGATTTAGTAGGTTCTGATAGAAATAGTGGACTTTATAGTAAATAACTTACACATAAAGCGGGAGGCATATTCTAAATGATATGCTTCCCGTTTTTGTTTTGGATTACAGCTATATAGATAATTATTTTCCAACAATATGCTATCTAAAAGACTTTTAGTTGTAAATTAATAATGCAAACTACAACTATATTTCTATTTATATGCTTAATAATTAGTAAGTTAGATTTATTATTAGGATATATACGGTAGATCATTATGATAATTATATTAATATATATGTCTTATAATCAATACAATAGTATATACAAATATTCGATTTATGGGTTCTTTTTGTTTTAGTAAATCGCTTATAATTAGATCAATAGCTATATTGTAGTCCTGCGAAGACTTTGCAGATTTCGTACATTGGAATGCAAGCACAAGAAGTGGGTATTAAACCTACTGTGAAGGTTATTATGAAGTCTGATGCTGAGATGCTTGACGAAGTAATGGTGGTTGCTTATGGTACCGCGAAGAAGTCTGCATTTACAGGTTCTGCTTCAACTATCAAAGCAGATAAGTTGGCAGAGCGTCAGGTCTCTAATATAACTAATGCACTTTCAGGTCAGGTGGCTGGTGTACAAACAACCAGCGGAAATGGCCAACCGGGTACCGGGTCTACTGTACGTATTCGTGGTATCGGTTCGATTTCTGCCAGTAATAATCCATTATATGTAGTAGACGGTGTACCTTATGATGGAGATATTTCTGCTATTAACTCTCAGGATATTGAGAGTATGACAGTTTTGAAAGATGCAGCTTCTAATGCTTTGTATGGTGCACGTGGTGCGAACGGTGTTATTTTGGTAACTACTAAAAAGGGGGCTTCCGGAAAAGCTGTTGTTAACGTTGATGCAAAATGGGGTACAAATAGACGTGGGGTTCCCAGTTATGACGTTATGACCAATGCTAATCAATATGTTGAAACCTATTATAAAGCAATGCTTAATGGCTGGGCAGGTGGTGACCCCAATAAAATTGTTGATTATGCAGGAGATGGTTCTGTGATGATTTCTGGTAATAACCTAGTTAATGCCTTGATTTTTGGCAGTGACTATCTGGGATATCCTATATATACAACGCCGAATGGAGAAAATGTAATTGGTATGGATGGTAAAATTAACCCTAATGCTAAAATTGGTTCTGTTTATGGTGATTATTATGTAACACCGGATGATTGGGAAAAAGAATTGTTTGATAATAGTAATTTGCGTCAGGAATATAATGTTAGTATTAGTGGTTCAAGTGATAAGATGACCTACTATATGTCAGCAGGTTATCTGGATGACAGTGGTATTATTCCGGGCTCTGGTTATTCTCGTCTCTCTACTCGTTTGAAAGCAGACTATAAGGTACAAGAATGGTTGAAAGTAGGTGCAAATTTCTCATATGCCAATGTAAAGAGCCGTTATCCTGATGAACAAACAAAGACAGGAAGTAGTATGAACTTGTTTTATATTACTAATAATATAGCTCCTATTTATCCTCTATATATTCGTAATGCAGATGGTAGCATTAAACAGGACAGCCGTGGTTATACAATGTACGACTATGGTAATGGTATGTATAACAGGCAGGTGAATGGAAAGACTGAGGCTTTGAATCGTCCATTCTTGTCCAATTCTAACCCTGCTTCTTCACTACAGTTGGATAAACGTGAATTCTTAATGGATATTCTTAGTGCGAAAGGATTCGTTGAAATTGAGTTTATGCCAGGTTTGAAAGCTACTGGAAACTGGGGTATGGATTTGGATAATACTCGTTATTCAGAGTTGGTTAACCCGTATTATGGCCAGTATGCTTCAGAAAGTGTTGGCGGTCTTGTTTCTATGGAGCACTCTCGTACTTTCAGTGTAAACCAACAGTATTTGCTTACCTATAAGAATAATTTCGGGATACACAATATAGATTTGTTAGCAGGATTTGAATCTTATAATTATAAATCTCAGTATTTGTCCGGTAGTAAGCAGAAATTGTATAATCCTACAATTATAGAAATAAATAATGCAATCAAGACTCCAGCTGTTTATTCTGCAACTACTAATTATGCAACTCAGGGTTTCTTAGCACGTGCCCAATATGATTATGATAGTAAGTATTTTGCAAGTGCTTCTTATCGTCGTGATGCTTCTTCTCGCTTTCATCCTGACCACCGTTGGGGAAATTTCTGGTCTGTAGGTGCCAGCTGGTTGCTGAATAAGGAGGCTTTCATGAGTGATTTAACATGGATTGACATGTTGAAGTTTAAGGCTAGTTATGGTGTACAAGGCAATGATAATATTGGTAATTATTATGCTTATCAAGATCAGTACTCTGTATCTAATAGTAATGATGATTTCTCTGTTTCTCTTGCATATAAAGGTAATAAGAATATCACTTGGGAAACGTCTCATAGCTTCAATACTGGTTTTGATTTCGAATTCTTTGACCAACGTTTGAACGGTACGATCGAATATTTTAGCCGTAAGACTACGGATATGTTGTATAACAAACCAGTTAATCCGTCAGTAGGCTATTCTGCAATTCCAATGAATGTAGGTTCTATGATTAATCGTGGTGTTGAACTTGACTTGAATGGTGATATTATCCGTACTAATGATATTACGTGGAGTGTAAACTTCAACTTGACTCATTTTAAGAATAAAATCCAGAAACTGCATCCTGATTTGAATGGCGAATTGATTGATGGTAGCCGTATTTATCAGGAGGGGGAGTCTATGTATCAATTCTATTTGCGTAAATATGCAGGTGTAGATGAGGAAACGGGAGTTGCTCTTTACTATAAAGATATAACAGATGCGAACGGTAATGTTACTGGTCAGGAAAAGACTCAGAATTGGTCAGATGCAACTCGTCATGCAACGGGTGATATTCTTCCGAAAGTATATGGTGGATTTGGTACTCGTTTGAATGTTTATGGATTTGATTTTGCTATTTCATTGGCTTATCAATTAGGTGGTCGCGTGTATGATAATGGATATGTATCCTTGATGCATGCAGGTGATGATCCTGGACAGAACTGGCATAAAGATATTCTGAATGCATGGACTCCGGAAAATAAGACAAGTAATATTCCGCAGATCAACGTATTTGCGCAGTATGCCAATTCTTTGTCAGACCGTTTCCTGACAAGCTCGGATTATCTAAGTATTAATAATATTACGGTAGGATATACATTACCTAAAAACTGGACCCGCAAAATGTTAATCAGTTCTATGCGTATATATATGGCTGCTGACAATGTTGCTTTGTTCAGTGCACGAAAAGGATTGGATCCTCGTCAGAGCTATACAGCATCAAGTGCTGATGTGTATTCTCCGATACGAACTATTTCTGGTGGTATAACCCTTTCTTTCTAACCCCTTTAAAAAGCAAGAAAATATGAAAATAAATAAGAGTATATTGTTACTTTCATCTGTTTTTGTAATGGCTGCGTGTGATCTGGATAAGTATCCTGAAGGCTCGACCATGACGCAAGACCAAAAAGATGAAGTTATCTCCATGATTCCGGAACGTATTGAGTCTGAGTTGAATGGTTTAAAAAGTGGATTGAATGTTTTAGGAACATTGGGTAATCCTAACTCTACCGGTTATCATTTTGACTATGGTTTCCCGGCTATATGTATGATTTACGATCAGGCAGGGCAGGATATGACTTGCAAGAATGATGCTATTGGTTACAATAAATATATATCCCAGCAGAAGTTCAGAGACCGTATAACTACTTCTGTTTTTAATGAGTTTATCTGGAAGAATTACTATAACCATCTGAAAACAGCAAATGACTGTATTGCAACATTGTCGGCTGCTTTCCCTGAAGATAAACGTACTGCTAAAGTAAAGAATTACTTTGGGCAGGCATTAGCTTCACGTGCATTCGATTATTTACAACTGATCCAGACTTATCAGTTTACTTATATTGGTCATGAATCAGCAAAAGGTGTACCTTTGGTTCTGGATACAATGACAGATGATGAGAAATTAAACAATCCTCGTGCAACAGTAGAGCAAGTTTATACTCAAATTATGTCTGATTTGAATACTGCAATTTCTTATTTGGCAGAAAATCCTGTTACTCGTAAGGATAAAGCACAAATAACGGCAGAAGTTGCTTATGGACTTCGTGCGCGTACTAATTTATTAATGGGTAATTGGGCTGCTGCTGCTTCAGATGCTGCTAAAGCATGTGCAGGTGCTCGTCCTTACTCTATGGAAGAAGTTAGTGTTCCTAGATTTTATGATGCCAGTGATGCCTCTTGGATTTGGGGGATTGTGATTACTTCAGAAGATGGAGTCGTGAAAACTGGTATTGTAAATTGGGCTTCTCATCTTTGTTCACTTACAGGTATGGGATATACTACTGCAGCCAGTGCTACAGATGTGTCATTTAGGGCTATTAATAATAAATTATGGGCAGAGATATCAGTGTCTGATGTTCGTAAGGCATGGTGGGTGGATGATCAGCTTCATTCGGATGCTTTGGTTAATGCGTATGGAGCTCAGAATGCTTACGGATGGGCAAATGGACTTTTTGGTTCAACAATATTCTCTCCATATGTAAATGTTAAGTTTGGTCCTGAAGGAGGGCAGATAGCTAATTCTGACAATGCACAAGACTGGCCTTTAATGCGTGTTGAGGAGATGTTATTGATTGAGGCTGAAGCTACTGGTAGAGATAATCTTGCTGCCGGTAAACAGAAATTGGAGGCTTTTGTAAAGGGGTATCGTGATGCTACGTATATTTGCAATGCAACTAATTTAGACGAATTTATAGATGAGATATGGTTCCAACGTCGTATTGAATTATGGGGCGAAGGGTTCTCATTATTTGATGTTTTGCGTTTGAAGAAACCAATTAAGCGTATTGGCACTAATTTCCCAGCAGGTAGTACATTTGCAGATATTGCTGCTGAATCCCCACTTTTGATCTATACAATTCCTGAATGTGAAACTGCAGTAAATAAAGCTATTACTCCTGCAGATAATAATGAAGCAGCGATTCCGCCGACACCTGTTCAGAATTAATGATTAAGTAAGAAGCATTAATATAAAAATTACTTATTGAGTATTAGAAATATGCACCCCAAATGTCGATATCGCCTTTGGGGTGCTTTTTTTAATACACTCTTGTCTTTGTTAATATACAAAATAGTAGATGAAAATATTTGCAGTGTATCGAATTTCAGTAAATTTGCAATTTTCTTTTAATTATTCTAATAAATGATGCCTATGAAGAAATTACTACTCCTGTTTTTGGTTCTTCTGTGTAGCTTAACAGCATGGACAGCCCAGCGTTCTCCGGAAGAAGCTCTTTCTATTGCCCGTTCTTTCTTTATGCAGTCATCCGGGGATGTAACCCGTAGTGCTGGTGATATTCAGTTGGTGACAGTTTCCAATGATTTGCTAAAATCTGTATCTACCCGTAGCGTGGAAGGAACAGCTTTTTATATTTATAACTATGAGCAGTCTGCCTATGTCATAGTATCCGGTGATGACCGCATGAAACCTGTGTTGGGTTATTCGGATAATGGGAGTTTCATAACTGAAAACTTACCGGTAAATATACTTGGGTGGTTGGAATTATATAATGCTGCCTATGCTGAACTGGGTAATGGCGAAAAAGCAGTTACTGAACCTAAATTACTTACTAAAACAAGTTTTCCGGCATCTGTATCTCCTTTGCTGGGAAGTATATGTTGGGATCAAAGTGCACCGTACAATAATACCTGTCCCCTTTATCAGGGAGAACGCTGTGTGACGGGATGTGTAGCTACGGCAATGGCTATGATTTTGAAATATCATGAATACCCAGTAAAAGGAAAAGGTACTCATTCTTATAAAGCTCCTAATGGAATTGAATGTTCTTTTGATTATGGAAATACTACTTTTGACTGGAATAATATGCTTCCGCAATATTCTGGAACTTATACTGCCGAACAGGCTGACGCTGTTGCTCAATTAATGTCGGCCTGCGGTGTAGCGGTTGATATGCAGTATTCACCTTATAGTTCAGGAGCTTATTCATATCAGGTAGGCCAAGCATTAATTGACTACTTTGGGTATGATGGTAATTTGGAATTGGTATATCGTCAATATTTTACTTCTGCCGAATGGATGAATCTGATTAAATCAGAAATAAACGAGAAACGTCCTATCTACTATTTTGGCTCATCGGATGATGGAGGACATGCGTTTGTCTTTGATGGTTATGATACTCAGGATATGGTTCATGTCAATTGGGGATGGAGTGGAATGAATAATGGCTACTTTGAGGTTTCTTCTTTGAATCCTGATTCTCCCGGTATTGGTGGTGGAAGTAATCTAGGAGGAGGATTTACGAGAGGCCAAGGAATGTATCTGGGGATACAGCCACCTACTTCTTCTTCAAACTTTACTTCTCATTTTTATATGACGGAGTTGGAAGTAAATAAAGAAGAAATTGATAAGGGAGACGTGTTTAAACTGACGATTACTAAGATATTCAATATGAGTATGGCATGCAAGAATAGTAAATTGGCAGTGATAGCAGAAAAAGATGGTAAGCAGTCAATATTAGGGCAGATTGCTTTGGCTACGATGATAAATACGTATGAAGGATATAATACTCTTGTTCTTTCTAATCTGAAAATACCCAATGATTTTGTTGATGGAACTTATTCTGTATATGCAGCTACCAAAGATGAGCGCGAAGCAACATGGAGCCGTGTGCGTGGTTACGTAGGTTCTGAAGCACAACTCATTCTTGTTGTGGCTGGTAATAAATGTACTTTGACTCCGTTTAGTGGTAATCTTAGTTATAGAGAAGACATAGAAGTAAATGTGGAATTAGTACATAATTTGTATAGTGGTCTCAAGGGAGATTTCAAAATGTTGGTTTCTAATAAAAGTGCATCGGATGAATATTATGGTTTAGTGGGTGTTGCACTTTTTAAAGCTGATAAAGAACAGAACTTTGTAGCGATAGTCGGAGATGTACAGGTTGAAATAAAGCCGGGCACGGTGAATAGAGAATTGGCTGTATCCGGAGATTTGGCTGTTACAGAGAACGGCGTGACTACCAATATTCCTGCCGGAGATTATTATATTTGTCCCTGCATGGATTGGGGAGGAGCTACGTATGCCATCGGTGAGTTAACTCCGGTAACCATAAAGGAAGCCTATGGAGCTGCCGATTTAAAAGTCAGTCAACCCCGTCTGGAGAAAACGCAGCTTCAAGTGGGGGAGAATCTAAAACTGTTGGCTGATCTTTCATTATCTGGCAATGGAAATGTATATGCTGGGACATTAACAGTGGCCATTTTTCAGTATGATGATCAGTATGCGTCCAGTGTGCACTATCAAAATGTATTTGTGGAAGCAGGGCAGGCAGTTAATCTTGTTATGGAAATTCCTTTGAATGTAGGTGTAGGGGATCATACGGTTGGTTTGTTTAAACCTGATGCAAGTGGGAACCCTACGCCAGTTCGTTATCTTTCTTTCTCTGTGGGACCAGCTACCGGTATTGAAGATGAAGTGACTGATAAAGACGAGTTAGTTGTCTGTCAACAACCAGTAGACGATATTCTTAATATCCGTACTTCTAATGCTGTCCAAATGATCTCTGTCTATAATCTGTCCGGGCAACAGATGATACAGCAAAAAGAGTCCGGAGATAAAAAAGAATATTCCATACCAGTAAGAGGGTTGACCGCAGGTTACTATATTGTAGTATTACAGTCGGCTGATGGTAAGGTATACAAGAGCAAGTTTATGAAACGTTAGACTATATATTTATAGTATGAAGGGCGAGGCTATTCTATTAACTTGGGATGGCCTTGTTTTTTATATTCTAATGAACGATTTTCACTCTAAAACGTTCATTTGCGATAGGATCATCAAAAAAAAGTATTCAAAATCATCTGACGAACCATATATTTCAGTAATTTTGTCTTTCTAATGAACAACAAGATAGTGATTTGTGTCATTCGTTGAGGTGCTACTAAAACAACTAACCCCTAATTATATGAGGTGTACACTACTCTTTCTATTTATTCTTCTTACAAGTCGGCTTCTTGCTGATAATGTAACAGCAGAGCAGGCTCATGCTTTAGCTGCCGATTTCTTTAAAACGAATGTTCAAACCCGTAACACTTCTACATCACCACAGTTGCAATTAGTTTGGGACGGAGAAGATTTGAGTACTCGTAGTACAGGGAATCTTCCGGCTTTCTATGTTTTTAATAATACCGACCGGAAAGGTTTTGTTATTATTGCCGGAGATGATGTGGCTATGCCCGTATTGGGGTATTCTTTTACGGATAACTTTGTGGTAGATGGGATGCCTTCTAATCTGAAAAGTTGGATGAATGGGTTGAAAGAGCAGATTAATAGAGCTAGAGAGACAGGACTGAATGCTTCCGACGTTGTATCCAAAGCATGGAGAGGATTGTCGGACATGACTACGGGAGACGTGGTGAAACAATATGAAACGGCAAAGTGGGATCAATTAAGTCCCTATAACCTCCTTTGTCCTGAAATTAATCGCATTCGAACTGTAACAGGTTGTGTTGCAACCGCTGTAGCTATACTTATGAGATATTATCAATGGCCGGATGTGGGTACGGGAACTCTTCCGGCTTACAGTTATACAGTAAATATAAATGGAAGAGAAATTTCCCAGACAGTGCCGGAAAGGACATTAGGTAATACTTATGCGTGGAGCAATATGCCACTTGAATATGATTGGAGTTCTTCAGAAGTCACCGAAAATGAAGTTGCAACTTTGATGTACGATTGTGGTGTTATGGCTCAGGCTGAGTTCAATATAGCTTCTGCCGGTGGTACCGGTGCTGCTACATTGACAGCAGTTCGTGGATTGGCTGAGTATATGAAGTATGATAAAAGCATGTTGTGCCTGCGTCGCGAATGGTACTCGGATACAGAGTGGATACAAATGCTGGAAAATGAAATAATGACAGTAGGCCCTGTGCTTTATGGTGGAGCTACTCTTAGCAATGAAGGGCATCAGTTTATACTGGATGGATATACAACAGAAAATTATTTCAGAGTAAATTGGGGATGGAGCGGGCATAGCAATGGTTTCTTTCTGATTTCCGCTTTAAATCCGGATGATCAGGGGGCAGGCGGTAGTACAGGTGGTGGTTTCATTGCGAACCAAGATGCTTTGTTTGGGCTAAAGCCGGCAAAAGGAAATTCAAACTATCAGACTTTGCTGGGGATGCTTGCCGGAAAAACTGGCAGTGGAGAATCTTATTCCGGTTTGATGACTTCTGAAACACAGTTTAATGTAAATACTAATTTTACAGTGAAATGCGGCTTCTTCTGGAATCTCGGATTAATTCCGTTTTCTGGGAAAGTAGCTTTAGCCATAGTTGATAAGAATCAGAATGTTAGAGAACTTATATCAGGTACTTCATCTATTCCAAGCATGAATACGTATGGTGGTATGGCTTTTACGTTCCCTTGTAAAATCTCATTGTCTCCACAGCCCGGTGATCGTATTGTTGCAGTTTACAAAGGAACAAATGATGCTGATTGGAAAATAGTTCGTGGTGGTTCTGATACTACGAATGAGATTATCGTTAAAACTGATCCTACCCCAATAATCGAGACCGAACAAGAAACCCGGTTTACTGTTCATTGTGATAAGCAACAAGGAACTGTGATTGCCCATTTGCCGGAGAATTCCCATACGTTGAATGTATATGATGTAAATGGGTGTTTATTGAGACAAATATTGTCTGAAGGAAAAGATACTATAATTTTCTCTTGTCGGGAATATCCTGCGGGAGTATATATATTGCAGGTTATAACAGATAAGGGAAGTCAACAATGTAAGTTTTTAAAATGAAAAAGGAAATTAATGTTGTAATAGCGACCTTACTTGTACTATTGGTAGGTTGTCGCTCTGCGAAAAAAGAAACAACGGTTACATCGGACATGCAAAAGATAGAAATGAATTCTGTGGCGATTATTCCACAACTGACAGGGGGGAGTCCAGCCTCTACTTCACCAATAGTCTATGTCTATAAGACAAAGGCTGATTATTCACATCAGGTACCGGTGATAATGGATGAGGCTCGTACGCGTATCTTATCCTATCCCGCACCCGGGGATCTGAAAATGGGTAATGGATTGCGTCTGCCTACTGTTTTGAATAAAGGCTACTTGTTGGATAATAAAGGAATAGGTCCTAATGTGGCTTTTCTTACCTATACATATGAAGAGTATAGCCAGTTGCCCACAGCACCTTCCATGGACGATTTGATGTCACATATTCTTGATAAATATCCTTTATTGGAAATACATGCATGTGGTCGTCTTGCTGATTATAAAGACATTGTTCCAGAATTAAATGAGAAAATAGCAGAAGGAATTCTGCAAAAATAATTATATTTGTCGCCCAATATTTAATAAATAGGTATAGTAAATGAAAGAATTTGTAATCTCCGAAGTACAGGCAGAAACGGCGGTATTAGTTGGTCTCATTACGAAAATGCAGGATGAGCGTAAGACAAACGAATACCTCGATGAACTGGAATTCTTGGCTGAGACAGCCGGGGCGGAAGTAGTGAAACGATTTACTCAGAAGCTGGATCAGGCACATTCTGTGACCTACGTCGGCAAGGGTAAACTGGAAGAAATAAAAGAATATATCCGGAGCGAAGAGGAAGCCGAACGGGAAATCGGTATGGTGATTTTCGATGACGAACTCTCCGCGAAACAAATACGTAATATTGAAGCGGAGTTGAAGATCAAGATATTAGATCGTACTTCGCTTATTCTCGACATATTTGCTATGCGCGCACAGACAGCCAATGCAAAGACGCAGGTGGAACTGGCACAGTATAAATACATGCTTCCCCGCTTGCAACGTTTGTGGACTCACTTGGAACGCCAAGGTGGTGGTTCCGGCGCCGGTGGCGGTAAAGGTTCCGTGGGACTTCGTGGTCCGGGTGAAACGCAGTTGGAAATGGACCGTCGTATCATCTTGAACCGTATGTCATTGCTGAAAGAGCGTTTGGCAGAGATTGATAAACAAAAGGCAACTCAGCGGAAGAACCGCGGGCGCATGATCCGTGCGGCACTAGTGGGATATACCAATGTGGGTAAATCTACATTGATGAATCTGCTGGCGAAGAGTGAAGTCTTTGCAGAAAACAAGCTGTTTGCGACATTGGATACTACAGTGCGCAAGGTGATTATTGATAATCTGCCGTTCTTGCTTTCAGATACGGTTGGTTTCATCCGTAAGTTGCCGACAGACTTGGTCGATTCTTTTAAATCAACTCTGGACGAAGTGCGCGAGGCGGATTTGCTGTTGCACATTGTGGATATTTCACATCCTGACTTTGAAGAACAAATAGAAGTAGTCAATAAAACTCTGGCAGATATCGGTGCATCCGGTAAGCCTATGATACTTGTTTTTAATAAAATAGACGCTTACACCTATGTGGAGAAAGCGGCTGACGACCTTACCCCCAGAACAAAGGAAAACTTGACACTCGAGGAACTGATGAAGACTTGGATGGCAAAGATGGAGGATAATTGCCTCTTTATCTCTGCCCGCGAGAAGATCAATTTAGAGGAACTGAAGAGTGTAGTTTATGCGCGTGTAAAAGAATTGCATGTACAGAAGTACCCTTATAACGATTTTCTTTATCAGACCTACGAAGAAGAAGAGGTCTAATCAATGAAGAATTAATTCTTCATTCTTAATTTACTTATTATGGATTACAGACATTTAACCGAAGACGAGATACTTCGGTTGAAAAGCCAGTCGTGTCTGGCAGATGATTGGGGGAAAGTAACGGTAGCGGAAGACTTTGTTACCGAATTTGTGCATCATACCCGGTTTTCGGGAAATGTACGTTTAGGTGTGTTTCAATCAGAATTCACACTACCGGGAGGAATCAAGAAACACTCCGGTCTGCGCCATGTGACGCTACACAATGTTTCTGTAGGAGATAACTGTTGCATAGAGAATATCCAGAATTACATTGCTAATTATGAAATCGGGCATGATACATTTATTGAGAATGTGGATATTATCCTGGTAGATGGTTTGAGTAAATTTGGTAATGGGGTAGAGGTATCCGTGTTGAATGAAACAGGTGGGCGTGAGGTACTAATCAATGATAAACTTTCTGCGCATCAAGCCTATATCCTGGCACTTTACCGTCACCGTCCGGAGCTGATTTGCCGGATGAAGGCTATCACTGATTTTTATTCCAATAAGCATGCTTCTGCAATAGGTAGCATTGGCAACCATGTCATGATACTCAATACTGGATCTATCAAGAACGTACGTATTGGAGATTATTGCCACATTTGTGGGACGTGTCGTCTTTATAATGGAAGCATCAATAGTAATGAAGAGGCACCGGTACATCTTGGTCATGGGGTGATCTGTGATGATTTTATCATCTCGTCCGGTTCGCATATAGATGATGGGGCGATGTTAAGCCGTTGTTTCATAGGGCAGGCTTGTCGTCTGGGGCATAACTATTCAGCATCCGATTCACTCTTTTTTAGCAATTGTCAAGGAGAAAATGGTGAAGCATGTGCTATTTTTGCCGGACCTTTCACGGTGACGCATCATAAATCCACCTTATTGATTGCCGGTATGTTCTCATTTATGAATGCCGGTTCCGGATCTAACCAAAGTAACCATATGTATAAGTTAGGTCCTATTCACCAAGGTACTTTGGAACGCGGTGCTAAGACTACTTCCGACTCTTATATTCTATGGCCTGCCCGCGTGGGAGCCTTTTCGTTGGTGATGGGGCGTCACGTCAATCATTCCGATACATCCAATCTGCCTTTTTCCTATCTGATAGAACAGAATAATACCACTTATCTTGTGCCGGGCGTTAACTTGAGGAGTGTCGGAACCATCCGTGATGCGCAGAAATGGCCGAAGCGTGACGGACGTACTGATACCAATAAGTTGGATTTCATCAATTACAACTTGCTCAGTCCTTATACTGTACAAAAGATGTTTAAGGGGCGAGAGACTTTGCAGAATCTGCGCCATGCTTCCGGAGAACTTTCTGATATTTATTCTTTCCATAGTGCTAAAATCCGTAATTCAGCGTTAGTGAAGGGGATAAAGTTCTATGAGATAGCTATTCATAAATTCCTTGGGAACTCTGTAATCAAGCGTCTGGAAGGTATTGATTTTAAGAGTAACGAAGAAATACGTGCCCGTCTGAAACCTGATACGGTGATAGGTAGTGGTGAGTGGGTGGATATTTCCGGATTGATAGCTCCGAAGAGCGAGATAGATGCTTTAATCAATGATATAGAGTGTGGTAAAGTGGATCGTCTGAAGTCTATTAATGCGGAATTCGAGAAGATGCATCAGAACTACTATACTTACGAATGGACCTGGGCTTATGAGAAGTTAGAAGAGTTTTATGGTATCAAGCCTGAGAATATTACGACGGCAGATATCATCCGTATTGTAGAAAAGTGGAAAGAAGCTGTAGTTGGGCTGGACCGTATGGTGTACGATGACGCTAAGAAAGAATTCTCACTGGCCTCCATGACGGGCTTTGGTGCCGATGGTTCGCGTGCAGAGAAAGAAATGGACTTTGAACAGGTGCGTGGAGATTTCGAAAGTAATCCTTTTGTCACTGCTGTGCTGAAACATATTGAAGATAAGACAGCATTGGGTGACGAACTGATAATTCGTATGCAGCGGATAGCATCATTTTACGCTAATTAAAGAAATATTTCAATAATAGTTCTTACCTTTGTGCTACGATTCATTAATTTAATTTACGAGTAATTATGGCAACAACACCTCCGTTCCATTATCAACCTATGTTTGAGCATGGAGAAGATAAGACAGAGTATTATCTGCTTACAAAAGATTATGTATCCGTAAGCGAGTTTGAAGGGAAACCTATGCTGAAGATTGAAAAAGAAGGTCTCACAGCAATGGCTAATACGGCTTTCCGCGATGTGTCATTCATGTTGCGCCGTTCGCACAATGAGCAAGTTGCTAAGATTCTGCGCGATCCGGAAGCAAGTGATAATGATAAATATGTAGCACTAACTTTCCTGCGTAATGCAGAAGTAGCCTCTAAAGGCGTGCTTCCTTTCTGCCAGGATACCGGTACGGCTATCGTTCATGGTGAAAAGGGACAACAGGTATGGACCGGATATTGCGATGAAGAAGCACTTTCATTGGGTGTCTACAAAACATATACTGAAGAAAACCTGCGCTACTCTCAGAATGCTCCGTTGAATATGTACGACGAGGTGAATACAAAATGTAACCTGCCCGCACAGATTGATATCGAAGCTACCGAAGGTATGGAATATAAATTCCTTTGTGTGACTAAAGGGGGGGGGTCGGCAAATAAGACTTATCTCTATCAGGAAACAAAGGCAATCCTGAATCCCGGTACATTGGTTCCTTTCCTTGTTGAGAAGATGAAAACCCTGGGTACAGCTGCTTGCCCTCCTTATCATATTGCTTTCGTCATCGGTGGTACTTCTGCAGAGAAGAACCTGTTGACTGTGAAGTTGGCATCTACTCATTACTACGATGAATTACCAACTACCGGTAATGAATACGGTCGTGCTTTCCGCGATGTAGAACTTGAAAAAGAAGTACTGAAGGAAGCTCACAAGATTGGTCTCGGTGCACAGTTTGGCGGTAAATATCTGGCTCACGATGTACGTATCATTCGTTTGCCTCGTCATGGTGCTTCTTGTCCGGTAGGATTGGGCGTTTCCTGCTCTGCCGACCGTAACATCAAGTGTAAGATCAATAAGGATGGTATCTGGATTGAAAAGCTGGACAGCAATCCGGGTGAACTCATTCCGGAAGAAATGCGTCATGCAGGCGAAGGTGCCGTCGTTAAGAAT
>USSR01000018.1 GCA_900557355.1 uncultured Bacteroides sp. | reverse complement strand
ATTAGTTAGGACCATTGAGGGCAAAACCTATTTCTATGGAAGCCGCACCACCAGCATTTTCATCAGCATAAAAATTAAAGTTATGGGATGCCGGATCAAATTCTATAATACCATACAGGGCTTCATCATCAGCCTTACAAACATTACCCGATTTGTTAACATACCATCCATATTGTTTCCCATCCACATTCGCTTTCGCCTTGTTCCATACATTACGAGAGGGATTAATAGGACATACCACAACCGTACCTTTCTCAATATTGGTAAGCATTTCACTCACAGTCATGCCAAATTGTTTCTGGATGACGTCTTCATACAAATCAATATTCAGTGATATCGGCGTTGGATTAGTGCCTTGCATCTCATAAACATTGGATATGGTAGAGGTAGCATCGCTCTTTACAGGCGGATTTTCATCAGGTCCATATACATGGGGACTTGTAGCGTCCTCATAATCATTGGAGCAAGCAGACGCAATAAACAAAGCACTGCAAACCATCAATGCATATAATAATTTTCTTTTCATAGTATTTATTATTTTGTATAACCAGGGTTTTGTTTTAATTTCGGATTAGCATCCAGATTATCTTTCAAGATAGGGAATATATATAAATGGTGGTCGTTCGGATTCGTATTGGCACTCTTCCCAAACCATGATTTACCATTGAATACATTACACCCATTGGTCATCTTGAAACGTATCAAGTCTTGACGGCGGTGATGTTCATACACAAATTCCCAAGCGAGGTCATCAAGCAATCCACCAAGGATAATATCATCTCCACCTTCGTGAGTTTCAATAATTTCTATTTTGGTAAGGTTTTTATCTTCATCAAGCACACCTTGCGTCTCGCGCAATCCATAATCATATACGCTACCTCCCTTGAGTTGTGCAACGGTACGGACTGCCTTTTCCGGATTATTTTTAAACGCACGTCTACGAATCATCGTTACGATATCGGCTGCATCTTGTTCAGTTTCACCTTTATAACCACCAAGACGAAGAAGACATTCAGCTTTAATAAAGTAAGCATCAGTAAGACGGAAGAAAGGAACATTGTCATCACTTGTACCAATATCACCTGGCTGAATCTCATAAAGCCATAAACGTGCACCCTGATAGTCACCGGCACCCGGTTTCTCAATGGCCCAAACTTCAGGAGTCAAATTAACCTCCTTACCATTGTCATAAATGATATTTCCTTGTGTATCTCTTTGTACCCCCCATTTCCAAGTATCGGCCTTACGTGTATCAGCTTCATCATAACTATAGAAAAATTGGGGAACGCAAGCACTACCGTTCCATGGATCAAATGACACTCCAAACACGTCTTTGCATACAGCCGGGAACCATTTACAGAAGTGATTGGTACCATGCCCTGCATACTTGTTATCATACATCAGTTCAAAAATATTTTCCTTACTCCCAGCTACGGAAAATGGTTCACGATAACTATCTGCAAGCGTGTAAACACCACTATTGATAACTTCATTAACCTGTTCAATAGCTAAACCATAATATTTGTTGTCGGGTGCATCAGGAAACCAAGCATCATGGTTAAGGTACATCTTGGCAAGTAGCATACATGCTCCATAGTAATTTATCTGTCCCTTTTCTGCTACTTTTGTCAGCAAAGGTTTAGATTCTTCCACTTCTCTTACTATAAAATCAAAAGTAAACTGAGGCGTTTCTTGCTCTGGTGAGAATCCATCGGGCACATTTAAAGTAGTAGTAACCGGTATATTACGCCATAAATCGAACAGCACATAGTAGAATAGTGCACGGAATGTACGAAGTTCCGCCACAGCCGTTTCATTTTTATTAATGGTTTCATTGTCCAGAAGTTGGTTACATGAGTTTACACCCTGATAACAGGAATACCACGGACGATACAAGTGGTTAATTGTGGAGTGAAATTCATGCTTATGTAAAGCCACATATTGAGCACCCCATCCACCATAAGTACGATAAGGAGTCATGAGCAAGTCTCCACATTCCTGGCTAATATCCATATAACCCTCCCAACCATCGTACATGTCGCGGAGGCGGTCATAGATAACACCATACTGTGCTTGTATCTCTGTATCAGAGAACTCATAACTGCCATCTCCAGGAAGCTCACTGAAAACTTTTTCATCAAGGTCAGTGCAGCCGCAAAGCACTACAGAACCGGCAAACAAAATGCCTATTACTTTATTTTTGAATATATTGAGTTTCATAATAAAAATGCTTTAATCAGTTAGAATGTAACATTAAGACCCACAGTGAACGAACGAACAGTAGGGTACTTATCACGGTCATCTACACCAGCATACCAAAAGTTATTACTGCCAAGTTCAGGA
Source organism: uncultured Bacteroides sp. (assembly GCA_900557355.1). Taxonomy (GTDB): domain Bacteria; phylum Bacteroidota; class Bacteroidia; order Bacteroidales; family Bacteroidaceae; genus Bacteroides. The sequence continues at coordinate 22,345 of USSR01000018.1, read as the reverse complement.
TCTGTTCCTTTATACTTAGTGATAGTAAACACATTATCAATACTACCATAAAGTCTAAGAGTTTTCACATAAGGACTATGCTTAAAATCAAATGTATAACCAAGAGTCATGTTGGTCAATTTGAAATAGTCACCATCTTCAATATAGTAACTGGTTACCGCCTGTACCTGTTGAGCTGAAAGCGAACGAATACCACCAATCTTATCAGCCGCCGACTTTAATTTATTATAAGCATGTGCATTGTTTTCATAAAATACACGCTGCTGATTAATAATCTTGAAGCCGAATTGCCCTGTAGCTTGCAACGCAAGATCAAAGTTCTTATACCTGAAAGTATTATTCCACCCCATGGAAACTTTAGGAATGCCATTACCCATACGCTGATACCACCCATCACGGTCATCACGCATTTCCTGATAAAACTCGGCAACTTGGCCTGTTGCAGGATTTTCAATCAAAAATAAGCCTGTTGCTTCTGAAACGCCCACAGCCTTAAGTGAATAAATCTCACCGAAGCTTTTACCTACCTCAACCTTGTGAGTATATTGTGATACTGGGTCACCTACGCCTCTCAACCATTGAATGTTTTCAGTTTGATACAAATCATTAGACAAGCTTACAAGTTTATTCGTATTATGTTGCAAAGTCAATGCAGAACTCCATTCAAAGTCCTTTGTTCTTACAGGAATAGCACGAACAAGTATTTCAATACCAGAATTACGCATCTTACCAACGTTGGCCATAGTTGAAGTATGTAAATTAGGAGGACTCGGTACTTGATAATCGTAAAGCATATCTGAAGTATTCTTGATATAGTAGTCTACAGTACCGCCCAAACGATCATTCAACACACTCCAATCCAAACCTATGTTGAATTCCTTTGCTTTTTCCCATTTCAAGTCAGGGTTCGGATTGGATACGGCCTTCAAACCTTTCGACCATTTACCATCCCTGTAGTAATTACCCCCACTGAACGTGTAACGAAGAATTGAAAGATAAGGGTCATTCGGAATCACACCGGTTATACCATACCCTGCACGTAATTTAAGGCTGGTGAGCCAGTCACGAGTACTCTCCATAAAAGCCTCGTTGTGTATATTCCATCCCAAAGATACAGAAGGAAATGCCCCCCACTTATGATTAGCACCGAATTTCGAAGAACCTTCATAACGAATAGATGCCAGAATGTTATAACGATCATGGTAGCCATAGCTAACACGAGCGAAAAAGCCAATAAGTTTTGATTCATTTTTTTTACTAGACATAGTAGCTTTCCCATCAGTAAGGTATTCACCGGCACCTATATTGTTATATCCGAAATAGTCGGTGGGAAAATTGGCATTCCACATAGAGGCTTCCTCATACTCACTTTTAGACCAACTATACCCTACCAAACCTTCCAAACGATGTACCTTATTAAAGGTCTTGTTGTACTTGGAAGTCAGTTCTAAATAATCTGTCCGACTCTGAGAGTCTCCCAGTGATGCTTCACCTGTACGGTTAGCAATAACAGTGGTTGTATGGTATTTTGTATTATACGATCCTGACTTACCAATGCTTCGATGTGAAGCAATCATCAAATTAGTCTGCCACCCCTTAATTGGCTCTAGCGTGATATTTCCAGTCATACGCATGCTCTGTGACTTGTTCTCTCCCGTATTCTCATTCTGCAACGACACCGGATTATAATATTGTAACAGTGAACGCTCATTATAAGAGCCGTCTTCATTCCAAATAGGTGAACAAGGGTTACGAATAACTGCTTGTCGGTATATATAAGTCGCATTATTGATATCATACTTGTAGTTGTCAGAAACGACATTCAAATTAACTTTCAACATATCATTGAGCATCCAATGGCTGACATCGAAAGACATACTCAAATCTTCATTACCAGTTTTCTTCATTACGCCCTCCGCCTTACGATAAGAGACGTTTCCATAATAGGAAGTTGATGAAGAACCGCCAGTTATAGTAAAACTATGATTCTGCGTGACAGCTGTGCGACTGACAGCTTTTAGCCAGTCAGTATCATAACCTTCATCATTATACTGTGTTTTACCTGCACGTATATCTTCTGAAGTCATGAAATCGGCTTTCTTCGCCCAATTGGAGAATGATACATAACCAGTATAAGTGGCGGTAGCTTTCTGCTCACGCATGCCCGTCTTAGTAGTAATCAGTATGACACCACCAGCACCACGTGTACCATAAATAGCGGCTGCGGAAGCATCCTTCAATACATCAATAGAAGCAATATTCTCTGGAGGTACGGTACCAAGATCACCAGGAACACCATCTATCAGCACAAGAGGAGAAGCGTTACCCGATACGGATACAATACCACGCAAACTTATTTCCGTACCTGCACCGGGATCTCCTGAAGGTTTAGTAATTGTTAATCCCGCAACCTTACCCTTCATTAATTCACCTGCATTATTAAAGTTACCAACCAAGAAGTCTTCAGACTTCACGCTAGCAATAGCACTCGTTACGTCACCTTTGCGCTGTGTACCATAACCGATAACCACTACTTCATCCAGCAGTTCCGAATCCTCTGTCAGTACTACATCCAGATTACGGTTGGCACCTACCGTAATTTCTTGTGGCTGATAACCTATATAAGAAATCACAAGTACCGCATTCGCATTTTTCACTTTTAGTGTAAAACGACCATCCAAATTAGTAATCACTCCGTTTGAAGTTCCTTTTTCAAGTACATTGGCACCAATAACCGTCTCGCCACTCTTGTCCTTCACAACACCAGTGATTGTCACAGCTTGTTGCTGCACAACCTCGATGTCATTTGTCCCCATCTTCTCCGGAAACGCAAAGGCCGGACTCACACTGGCACCTGCTGCAAGAAAAAGACAGGTTGTAGCCTTTAAAACAGCTTTGCTGAACAAGGCTCGATTTTCATGTGTCTTCATATTACATCTTCAATTAAAAGGTTAATATTCAATTACAAGTTATTAATTTCTAATTTTAAAAAAAATGGATTAGTTCACTTTCCATTCAATCACCCCACCCGAAACACCTTTCTGCAACTGAGCAGCAATTTTCAATCCTGTCGTTTTTACCGGTTTAAAGTCAAGGCTGTTGTAGCAGTCTTTCTTTACCGTGTATTCATTCAATGCTTCTACTTCTTTCCAAGTTTTACCATCTTTATAGTAGAGTTTCCAGCTTTCCGGCACGCGGAAGTTCCCATCGTAATGATCGAAATCCAGCCAATAAACCTGCACGTTTGAAACGGTATAAGGCTGATCAAATTGGTAAGCCAGCGTTTCCAGTGTTCCGTTTCTCAACCACCAATAGTGGTAAGGCTTAGAAATATCCGACGAACATTTCGGTTCCCATTGGTCATTCACCCCCCATGCCCAGCTTTCTACGGAGGCTGATTCAGGAGCATCTTTTTGTATAGGAGCCTGTATCATCAAAGTCCGTGCCTTGCTGGCAATTGTCGGTTCGGGAATAGGACGGGCATATTCGGCAGCTTCAGGAATCCAAACTGCCATTTGGTCTGCACCGCGATTATTCCAGGTTGAATAAGGAATGGCTTTAAAAGGAACCTCTTTCACACTACCATCTTTATCCACTTCTTTCGCATTACCGGTCAGCACTACAACACCGTTCAACAGATTAGCGTCATAAGCTGCTTCCATTGGAGTGGCATCAGGAATAAACTTGTTGAAAACAGTGCTGTCAGACTGATCTTTACCTTCCAGACAAAACATGATAGGCCCACGTTCGATAGCCAGTTTACCACGGTCATCTTCCACATTATCATTGGCTTTAATACGGCGCACATCCATCGGAAGACTGATTTCTACCACATCACCCGCTTTCCAAGTACGTGAAATAGTAGCGTAGCCATCATATTGTTTGGCATTTACTTTCTTACCGTTAACAGAGATGCTGTAAACACCTGCCTTATCAGTAAATGAGTAAAGATCCGTCGGTACGGGAGCATCCTGCGCCCAACCCGGGATACGAAAACGTAAAGCAAATTCCTGCTCTTTCTCAGGAGTAACTAAGATGGAAACCTTTCCTTCCCAAGGATATTCAGTAGTCTGTTCCAAAGCTATATTATTGCTTTCCGTATTAAGATCGGCTTTACTCTGGATATAAAGATTGACATAAATATCATTGCCCTGAGTGGCGTACATATAATAAGGTACGGAAGCCATGAAGCGGGTTACATTACCCGGACAACAAGCACAACCAAACCAATGCTGGCGTTCGTGCTGCCCCATAGATTCAAGCGGATTATCATAGAAGAACTTGTCACCGCTGAGGGAAACACCCGAAATCACACCATTATAAAGTGCACGTTCCAACACATCGGCATATTTGGCGTTTCCCGTAGCCAGAAACATGCGGTGATTCCAATAAACATTGGCGATGGCTGCACAAGTTTCGCAATATGCGGTATGATTGTTCAGTTCATAGTCAGGTCCAAAGCCTTCACCCTGCGGACGGGAACCTATACCTCCGGTAATAAAGAGTTTCTTGCTTGCCATATTCTCCCAAATACGACTCAGTGCGTTGAAATAAGCTGTGTCCTGAGTCAGGGCAGCTACATCGGCAACACCCGAATAAAGGTATCCGGCACGTACGGCATGCCCTACGATTTCGTCTTGCTGCAAAATAGGTTTATGATCCTGACTGTATTCGCTAAGGCGATGACCGTCTGTTCCACGTCCGGTTTCCTCCACGAAATATTTAGCCATTTTCAGATATTTCTCGTCACCTGTCACTTTATATAATTTAGCAAGCGCCATTTCAGCGATGGGATGCCCCGAAGGAACATGCTTTTGTCCCTCACCGGGACCAAATACCTGACAAACAAGGTCGGCATTTTTGATAGCTACATCGAGCAGAGAGCGCTTACCTGTCGCGCGATAGTGTGCAACAGCAGCTTCGTACAAGTGACCACTATTATAAAGTTCGTGACTGTTGATTTTTTCCCAACGACGCGTCCCCCACCAACCGGAAAGGCGGTAGCATTTATTAGTTACGCACGTAGTGAGATAGCCGTCCGGTTCCTGAGCGGCTGCGATAAGGGAGATGACACTATCCAGATAAGCATCCAGTGCTTTGTCATACTTCACAGCCAGCGAGTAGGAGGCTCCTTCTATTATCTTATAAGGATCAGTATCGTCAAAAGAGAAATCACCACGGTGTTCGCCTTTCATTAATCCTCCGGCAATGGCAAAGTTATCGAAGCGCCCGTTCTTCTCACATTCTTTAAATGCGGAAGGTATGGAGACTGTGCGATTGGTTTCAATACGCGGAGTCCAGAAGTTATCGTTCAGGTGAACTTGTGTAAAAGGAACTTCTTTAATCGGAGCATCAGGCTGAACGTAAAGTTCGCTACAAGCACTCATGCTCAGAAGGGCGATGCTACCGAAAAGGAATTGGATTCGTTTCTTCATAATATCATATATGTATTTTTAGTTCGTCACCAAAAGTGTACGGCAAAGGAAAAGGATTTATCTTAAACTGAATAAAACGAAAGTCCATATGAATGCCAAAATAGTCGGGTTAGAAAGGTTCTGGAGGATATTTAGATTATTATTTCATTGGTTTGGATTATTCTTTCATGGCTGCAGATATTATACCCGAACCGCACCCGGGATACACTTGCTCCGTACATTCTTCACTCAGAGGTACCTCTGCACGGAGAAAGTACAGAGAAGGTACGGAGCAAGTACGATACAGGTACGACGCAGAGGTATTTCTGATACAGTGCAGAGGCATAGTTTCTCAAGAATAGTTTCTTAATCTAATGGAAATCATCTATCTTTGTCATTCAGAAACATTGCTTAAAGGAGGAACTGATTATGATGTATATGGCACCTGCGAACAGAAAACGTTTACCTTATGGTATGATGAACTTCGAGGATATCCGCCTCGAAAACTATTATTATGTAGACAAGACCGCCTTTATTCCCATGATTGAGCAGGCAGACCGCTTCTTTTTCTTTATCCGTCCCCGCCGCTTCGGCAAGAGCCTGACGCTGAACTTGCTACAACACTACTATGATGTGCGTGCCAAGGACAAGTTTGACACGCTGTTCGGTGACCTCTACATTGGGCAGCATCCTACGCACGACCGCAACAGCTATCTGGTACTGAAGCTCAACTTCTCCGGCATCATCGGTGAGCTGAACAATTACCGCCAGGGACTGGATGCGCACTGCCAGACCATGTTCGACTATTTTTGTGATATTTATGCCGACTATCTGCCACAGGGCATCAAGGAAAAGCTGGATGAAAAAGATGGTGCGGTAGAGCAGCTTGAATATCTATATACAGAATGCCAAAAGACGAATCAGAAGATTTACCTCTTCATTGATGAATACGATCATTTTACCAATGCCATCCTTTCGGATGCCGGAAGTTTACACCGTTACACAGACGAGACACATAAGGAAGGTTATCTGCGCGCTTTCTTCAATAAGGTGAAAGCCGGAACCGACTCTTGCATCAAGCGCTGCTTCATCACCGGAGTCAGTCCCGTGACGATGGATGACCTGACCAGTGGTTTCAATATCGGGACAAACTATTCCCTTACGCCGGAATTTAACGCAATGATGGGCTTTACGGAAGAGGAAGTGCGCGAAATGCTGACATACTATTCCACGAACAGCCCATTCCATCACAGCGTGGACGAATTGATAGAGATAATAAAACCGTGGTATGACAATTATTGCTTTGCCGAGGAATGCTATGGTGGAACTACGATGTACAATTCCAACATGGTGCTCTATTTCGTTAAGAACTATATTCAAAATGGCAAAGCTCCGCGAAGTATGTTAGAAGATAACATTCGTATCGACTACGAGAAGCTGCGCATGCTCATCCGCAAGGAGTTTGCACACGATGCTTCCATTATCCAAACCTTGGTAAGCCAAGGCTTCATCACTGGGGAATTGAAGAAAGGTTTTCCGGCTGTCAACATAACCAATCCCGACAACTTCGTGAGCCTGCTCTATTATTTTGGGATGCTTACCATCAGCGGCACGCACGAAGGAAAGACGAAGCTCACCATCCCCAACATGGTAGTCCGCGAACAGTTATACACCTATCTGCTGAACACCTACAACGATGCCGACCTCAGTTTTGACAGTTATGAAAAGAGTGAACTGGCAAGTGCCTTGGCCTATCGTGGCGACTGGCAAGCTTACTTCGGTTACATCGCTGATTGCCTGAAACGTTACGCCTCCCAGCGCGACAAGCAGAAGGGCGAATTCTTCGTCCACGGCTTTACCCTTGCCATGACGGCTCAGAACCGCTTCTACCGTCCCATCTCCGAGCAGGACACGCAGGACGGCTATGTAGATATCTTTCTTTGTCCGATGCTGGAGATTTACTCTGACATGAAACACAGTTACATCGTGGAACTGAAATATGCCAAATACAAAGACCCCGAAACCCGGGTGGAGGAACTTCGCCGGGAAGCCATCGAACAGGCCAACCGTTATGCAGAGACAGACACGGTGAAGTGTGCCATCGGCGCCACAGAATTACATAAGATTGTGGTGGTATATAAAGGTATGGAAATGCGGGTGTGCGAAGAGGTGTAGCCTCCGTCCCGGTGCCTATGCAAAAATAGTCCAAAGACTAAAAAGATAATCCAAACATAGTCCAAGAATGCCACAAAAGGGCGATTCTTGGACTATTCTTTTATTACATTATATTATTCAGTCCTTCCGTTCATCCTTTTTTCGTTTACTTTGCACACGAACCAAATGAAGAGCTAATCGATTATGAAAAACTGCACATCTCTCAAATTAGTCGTTATTTCCTTGTTTTTATACTTCGGGAATAATCCACTCGGGGCAGCTCCCGGAAAGAAATATGCGCTCTCCTCTCCTGATGGTAAGTTGAAGGTGGAGGTTACTGCCGGAAACGGACTGTCTTATCAGGTGATGCACGAAAACGATACAATTCTCTCTCATTCTAACATAGGATTAGTTCTGGCAGACGGAACTACAATAGGAAACAATTCTCAGGTAACGGGTATTAAAAGGAAAAAGGTCAGAGATAATGTAGAATCTCCTTTCTATCGCTTCAAGGAGTTCATAGCCACATGCAATGAACTTAACTTGAAGCTGAAAGGTGATTTCGGCATTACCTTCCGCGCATATAATGAAGGAGTGGCTTATCGTTTTTACACAACACAAAAGACAGAAGTAACTATCAAAGAGGAAGTGGCAGAATTTAACTTCAATCAGGATTACACAGCCTATCTTCCTTATACAACCAACGATAAGAAGCCAATGGCAATGGCTTTCCAGAATGTCTACGACGTTACTCCACTATCGAAAGTACAGCCGAAACCGGCTTTCCTGCCCGTAACTGTGGACTGTGGTAAAGCCAAGCTGACGATATTGGAGTCTGACCTCGAAGCTTATCCCGGTATGTTTGTAGAGAAAGTTGTCTCCTCGTCAACTTACTCCCTGAAAGGAATATTTGCCCCCTACCCTACCAAGACAGATTTCTATCCCTGGCGCAGACAGGAGTATGTGACAGAGACAACCGATTTCATAGCCCGCAGCAAAGGTGCCCGTCCTTATCCCTGGCGTGTGCTGGCTGTGACGGAAAAAGATACGGATATGCCCGTCAACAATCTGGTTTATGCACTGGCATCCCCCAACCGCATAGGCGACACTTCCTGGATAAAAACCGGGAAAGTGGCCTGGGACTGGTGGAATGACTGGAATCTGAAAGGTGTCCCCTTCAAGGCAGGTATCAACATGGATACCTACAAATATTATATAGATTTCGCCAGCCGCAACGGCATCGAGTTTATTGTGCTCGATGAAGGCTGGTACGACCCCAAAAGCGGTGATATGCTGACCGTCATTCCCGAACTGAACCTCCCGGAGCTGGTCGCTTACGGAAAGGAGAAAGGAGTGGAACTCATACTTTGGACAGTATTCAACGTACTCGACAACCAATTGGAAGCTGCTTGCAAAAAGTACTCCGCCATGGGCATCAAAGGTTTTAAAGTCGACTTCCTCGACCGCGACGACCAGACAGCCGTTGAAATGGTATACCGCATTGCCGAAGCCACCGCCAAGCATAAACTGACGCTCGACCTTCACGGCATCTATAAACCGACAGGCATCAATCGTACTTATCCAAACATCATCAACTTCGAAAGTCTGTTTGGCATGGAAGAAGTGAAATGGACGGATATTAAAAATAATATGCCGCTTTATGATGTCACTTTCCCCTACATCCGTATGATGGCAGGTCCGGTAGACTACACCCCGGGAGCTATGCGTAATGCCACAAAAGCAGACTGGCGGGCCGTTTACTATACGCCAATGAGCATGGGAACCCGTTGCCATCAACTGGCTGCCTACATCGTACACGATTCCCCGCTCACCATGCTGTGCGATGCTCCGACGAATTATCTGAATGAACAGGAATGTGTAGATTTCATCACCTCCATTCCTGTAGAAACTGATTCTACTTTTATCGCCACAGGCAAATTAGGAGAATACATTGTGACTGTCCGTAAGAAAGACATCAACTGGTACATCGGCGGAATGACGAACTGGGATGAACGGGATGTGGAGATAGACTTCTCTTTCCTGCCAACAGATGCCCGTTACACCGCCACATTATTCACTGACGGTATCAACGCCAACAAACAGGCGGAAGATTACCGCACAGAAACGCTCACAATAGATAAAAACAGCCGGATGAAATTGCATTTAGCTTCGGGAGGAGGATTTGCAATGAAGCTCGAAGCCTGTCCGATACGCGGAACGGTGAGAGCAATACCCGAAGGAAAGAATATTCCTTCTTTCTATAAGAAATACATTGAAACGGAAGGTTTATATGTCACTTCATCTGAACGGGTGAGCGACGAGGCATTGCTGAAAGCCTGTGATATTATCAGTCTGATGCTGGCTAAACGTCCTGACGTGAAAGCACATATGGTGAAGATGGGTTGCCACGTGATGGTAATAGGGAAAGATGAAGCGACTTGCGACTTACCGGAGTTTGCCCATATCTGCAATTCTCCCGACAGCATTGCTTACTGGAACTGGCGTGCCCGAGGTTTCGGAGGTGCACCGGAAGATGAACTCTCCGCCAGTTGCGGAGAGGAAAACCTGCTGGCTTTGCCACAGGATAAGTATACGGGTGAGAATATCCTGATTCATGAATTTGCACACTTGATACATCTGGTAGGGATAGTTAGTATAGAACCTGATTTCAATGACCGGCTGGAGACTTTATGGAGAAACGCAGGCGAAAAAGGATTATGGGCAAATACTTATGCCTTAAGCAATAAAGAGGAATATTTTGCCGAATGTGTGCAGTCTTTCTTTAGCTGTAATCGCTATGCCGAGCCTGCCAATGGAGTGCACAATTCCATGAACCTTCGTGTGAAGCTGAAAGCATACGACCCGGATATGTATAAGTTACTGAAAGAGTACTTTTATGAGATAGAAATACCGATTAATAATGAAATACATAAATGATTATTAAATGAAGAATGATGAATGAAGAATTTGGCTGCGCTATGCAAGCATGCCGCAAGGTAATTCTTCATTCTTCATTCTTAGTTCTTCATTTCATTAAATTTTCATTTAACAGCATAATTCTTGAATTGTTCCGGTGTGCCACAGAGAGCCAGTAGATTCATGAGTGTTACATCGTATTCGTAATAAGCGGCCAGACGGGCTACTTTGACGGTAGCAAACATGGTTTCTGCATCCACTACCTCGGTACTGGTTGCCATACCTTCTGCAAAGGATTTCTTGCGGATACGTACAAGTTCTTCACTCAGGGCAATGGTCGAGTTCAGTGCACGTACGTTGTCCTGGGCTTTTTGCAATCCGGTGTATAGTTTATCTATACCTACAGAAAGATCATCCTGTGCTTTCTCTTTACCCAATGCAAGAGTTTGCTCGGCAATTCGTGACTGGCGGATGCGTTTCTCACGTGCCAGCCCGTCGAAGAGGTTCCAGGTAAAGCCTATGCCGACCATTGTACGCGGAACAAGGTTGCTTTGTATGCCGTGGGCATATAGTGTTTGTTTACCGAACAAGGCAATATCCGGCAGATAACCGCTTTGGTCTATCCGTAGCTGCTGCTTGGCGATACTCTGCTGAATGGATAGCTGGTTCAGCATGGGGTTGCCGGCACGCATGGTTTGCACGAATTCTTCTTTGAGCGGAAGCGTGGAGTTGATGAACAGAGGGGAGGTAGGTTCAATCTTGCAACTGTCTTCCAGATTGAGCAGGGTGCACAGGGCGCTTTCTACCACGGTGACTTCTTTCTGTGCTGCTTCCAGTGCTCTTTGTGCTTCGTCCATATTGACTTGGGCAAAAAGGCGTCCGGCTTTATCAATCATTCCGGCAGCCTCCAGTTTGAGAGCATTTTCGTAATGTTGCTTCAAACCATTATAGGTATCCCGGCGTACTGCTGCGACTTCGCGGGCAAGGCTGAGACCATAATAACTTTCGGCAAGCAGGGTTCGTTGGGTTGCGTCAGTTTGAGCACGGTTTTCACGGGCGAGGTCAATCATCCGGTTTCCGATTTTACCGGCTCGCACACGCTTACCGCCGGAGAAGACGATCCATTCGGCTGTAAGGCCTACGGTGGTGAGGTTGCGGGGAGCGAGGGGGAAGACGAGGGTATGGGCGCCTATCTGGTCCAGTATCCCGCTGATGAACTGGTCGTCGGGGATGATGTCATGTACAAAATCCTTTGCGGGATCGGTGAACTGGGATAGAGGTTGTTTTACTTCTATCTTTTCGGACATATGGACGTAGGTACCGGCTCCCTGCAGGCTGGGATACCACAGAGCATTGAGCTTGTCCCGTTCTGTGCGGGCGGCTTCAATGCCTTTATCGGCGATCTTGAGGCTCTGATTGCCTTTCTGCAACATTTGTAAAGCGTCGTCGTAGCTGAGGGAGAGGTTCGTTTGTGCCGATACAGATAGGTTCACTCCCAACAGAACGATAAATAAAATTTGTTTCATACGTCAAGTTGTTGGTTTAGGTTAGTTTATCTCAAACACTCTTCTTTTTCTATTGTTCACTTTCACCGTTGTTTTACTGAAATTTTCTTTCATTCCGGTTATGAATGAAATGATATACTGAGTATCTTCATTCTCTTAACTTGGAATTTTGCACTATCTTTGTTCCCGCTAAAATAATTCTTATGGAGAAACTTCACCCTATTATGTTTGCCGGAACCGGTAGTGATGTAGGAAAAAGCATTATAGCCGCTGCTTTTTGCCGCATCTTCCGTCAGGATGGTTATCACCCGGCACCGTTTAAAGCACAAAATATGGCACTTAATTCCTATGCTACTCCCGAGGGATTAGAAATAGGCCGTGCACAGGCTGTCCAAGCCGAGGCAGCAGGTGTACCCTGCCATACAGATATGAATCCGTTATTATTGAAACCCTCCTCCGACTGTACAGCGCAAGTAGTGCTTAACGGGCGTCCCATAGGCAACCGCAATGCTTACGATTATTTCCGCGTTGAAGGGCGCGAGGAATTACGTCGTGAAGTATGCTCTGCCTATGACCGTCTTGCCACTCGTTATAATCCCGTTGTATTGGAAGGTGCCGGAAGCATTTCAGAAATAAATCTCCGGGATACGGATTTGGTGAATCTGCCTATGGCTTTGCATGCTGGGGCAGATGTAATCCTTGTCGGAGATATTGACCGAGGTGGAGTCTTTGCCAGTGTTTATGGCTCTTTGATGCTGCTTCGCCCCCATGAAAGGGAACGTATTAAAGGCATTCTTATCAATAAATTCCGTGGAGATATTCGTCTTTTCGAACCGGGAATCAAGATGCTCGAAGATCTTTGTGGCATACCCGTGGTAGGAGTGGTACCTTACTATCGTGATATTTATATTGAAGAAGAAGACTCTCTGGCTCTTCTCACGAAATCTGTACAGGCGGAACAAGGTAAAGTCAATATCGCTGTCATTCTCCTGCGGCATCTCAGTAACTTCACTGATTTTAATGTTCTCGAACGCGATCCGCGTGTTCATCTTTTTTATACCAATAATACCGATGAAATAGCTAAAGCTGATATCATTCTGCTGCCCGGCAGTAAAAGTACACTTGCCGACTTGCACGAATTGCGCCGTAACGGTGTAGCACAAGCCATCATCCGGGCACACCATGAAGGTGCCACTGTCATGGGTATCTGTGGTGGCTATCAACTGATGGGCCAGGAAGTTTGCGACCCCGATCATGTAGAAGGAGAAATAGAACGTTTACCCGGCCTCGGCCTTCTGCCCGTCAGCACCCATATGACGGGAGAAAAAGTTACCCGACAAGTCAAATTTCAATTGACAATTGACAATTCACAATTGATAATTAATAGTAAGAGTACTCCCAGCGCAGTTAATTGTCAATTGTCAACTGTTAATTGTCAATTGACCGGTTATGAAATTCACATGGGCACTACCATTCCTACCCATGATGCTCCAGTTTCCCCGCTGAATCTTTTGGAAGACGGTCGTACGGATGGTTATTATGTCAACCGTACTTGTATGGGAACCTATATCCATGGTATCCTCGACAACCCTGCGTTTATAGACTTCCTTCTTGAACCTTTTGCAGATAAGCTCGCTGATACCGGAACAGCTTTTGATTATCAACAATTCAAAGAAGAACAATATGATAAACTCGCCGATCATGTGCGCCGTCACATCAATCTGCCGCTTATCTACCAAATACTGACCACTCATGATTGAAGGACACGGAGACGATTCATATAAATATCAACGCCCGATAGAGGTTAATTTCAGTTCCAATGTATATGGCCGTGTGGATTTGTCCGGCCTTCGGGAACATCTTTGCCGTCGTATCAGTGGAATTTCTTCTTATCCCGAACCGGAGCCTTATACATTGGAAGGCCGTTTGGCAGAGAAACACCATCTTCCTCCCGCTTCCGTTTGTGTAACGAATGGTGCCACGGAAGCCATTTACCTGATAGCGCAAACATTTAGGGGTACTAATACCGCTATTTTTCAGCCTACATTCAGTGAGTATGCAGATGCTTGCCGTATGCATGGGCATCGGGTAACATCTATGTATAAACTTCCTACGGCTGAAGATAATTATCTCTTGCCACCTGACATCCGCATGTTTTGGCTTTGTAATCCTAACAATCCTACAGGTGCAGTAATAGAAAAAGCGTATCTGAAAGAATTAATAGAACATAATCCCCAAGTTTGCTTTGTAATTGACCAGTCTTATGAGTTTTTTACTCTGCAACCTCTGTTTTCACCGGTTGAAGCTGCCCATTATTCAAATGTCTTGTTGCTTCATTCTATGACGAAACGTTACGCAGTTCCCGGTTTGCGTCTGGGCTATATAACTGCTCATGTAGGTTTGCTTAGCCGTTTGCGTACCCACCGTATGCCTTGGTCGGTAAATCAACTGGCTATTGAAGCCGGTCTTTATTTGCTTGAATATGACGTTCCTAATCCATTGAATATATCTGCTTATTTGCAGGAGGCGGCTCGTTTATGCCATGCATTGGAACAAACTGGTGGTCTTGAGGTATGGACTACGGAAACTCATTTTGTGTTGGTTCACCTTCGTTTTGGTAAGGCTTCCGCATTGAAGGATTATCTTGCCAATGAACATGGTATTCTCATTCGGGACGCTTCTAACTTTGAAGGTCTGGATGAACGCTTTTTCCGTATTGCTACTCAGACACCGGAGGAGAATGACCGCCTTGTACAGGCGATAGAACAGTGGTTTGAAACTTATTAATAACAGATATGATGGAAGATATCCTTCTCATACTGGGTACCGTTTTTACCCTTAGCCTGCCTTTGCTTACCGCCTGGCTGCTCGATCGCTGGTTGGGTGATCCTGTTTGGTTGCCCCATCCCGTCGTCGCATTCGGAAAGATGATCTCATTTTCCGAACATCTGTTGAATAAAGGACAGAACCGAAAATTGAAAGGTGCACTTGCTGCTATCGTTCTCGTTCTTGCTATCTATTTTGTTGCTTCCTGCTTGTTTCGTTGGGTAGCATCATTTTCTCCGGGGGGATTTCTGACGTTGCAGATACTTGTCATCTTTTTCTGTTTGGCGGGCACCACACTTGTTCGTGAAGTCCGTATGGTATTCGAAGCTGTAGACCGTTCGTTAGAAGAAGGAAGAAAGCAGGTAGCTCGCATTGTCGGCCGTGATACTTCGGAACTTTCTGCCCAAGAAGTACGTACTGCTGCTCTTGAAACTCTTGCAGAGAATCTGAGTGACGGAGTGATCGCACCTTTATTCTGGTATATGCTGTTGGGTGTCCCCGGTATGCTTGCCTATAAGATGGTGAATACCCTCGATTCTATGATTGGGTATCGTAACGAACGTTACCGGGACTTTGGTTGTTTTGCTGCCCGTCTGGATGATGTTGCCAATTACATACCTGCTCGTCTGACAGCTTTCCTTATGATACTTGCTTTTCCACGTGGCGGCTTCTGGAATCTATTAAGATTTGTCGGTATGTATGGTAATCAGCACGCCAGCCCTAATTCCGGGTATCCTGAAGCTGCTCTTGCCGGCATTCTGAATTGCCGTTTCGGAGGTCCGCATCATTATTTTGGTGAGGAAGTATGGAAGCCTTATATTGGAAGTAATGACCGCCTCCTGACTACGGAAGATATGAAAATGGCGGTTAGTGTCAACCGTCGTGCCGAAGGAATAATGATAATAATCCTGATAATAACGATTACTTTGGTCTCTTTTTTCATTTAGGTATTCACATTTTTTTGCTTTTTGGAAAATATTGAATATATTTGCCAACGTATGCGGTGAATGGCAACACAAACACCACACAGCACGAAACAAACAAACTTCATGAGAAACTTACTGAAATATCTGCTTCTTTATATTGTATGCTTTGGAGGCTTTTTGTCTCTATCTGCAGGAGAGAATGCACCTCACGAGGATAAATACAATATACAGGATGAAATAATATACTCCTTTCATGCCAGTATGGGATTCGATTATCTCACCAAAGAAGAGAGCGATATGATCTCTACAGACAGTATACTCGACTATCTGGAAGCAAGCAAACAATACAAAACTTATTTTGAGTTAGAGCGTGTTATTATTAAATCATTTCTCTTTCGGGGAGAAATCCGTTTTGCTATTGCACAAAGTGAACAGATGTATTCTAAGGCAAGTGTATGGTCCGATCATCTGGGGATGGCTCTTGCCTTGAATGCTATGGGGGAAGTTTATTCTTATACAGGACGTATAAAAGAAGCTGGTGATACTTATGCACAAGCTTTGGAACTATTCGATCAGTTGAATGATAATGATGAAGATATACACATCCATATATTGCTGGTGGAATTAGTGGAATACAATTTACGTATCCGGAATTATACCCAGGCTGCTCGCTTCATAACTCGCCTGAACCGTTATCCGGCGGAGAAATTATCTGTACAGGAACAGGCTGTCCGTCATATCTTCAATGCCTATTGCCAACTACTGAACGGCTCAGTAAAGATAGCCCGTCAACATCTGGATGAGGTGGAGCCGCTACGTGAAGAACTGGTTCCCGGTATCCTGCAACATCTTTTGATAGCAGATGCCTTATATTGGGAGAAAAAAGGTGAATATGAGAAAGCTCTGGAAGCTTATGATACATTCTTCCATACGGATTATGCTAAAATAAACAGCAGCCTGTATAAAGAAACGATGATGAATAAGGCGAATCTGCTTGTAAAGATGGGGCGGAAAGAAGAAGCCTACACTCAGTATGGTGCAGTTTTTTCGTACATAAAATCATCTTTCGAAAAAAACTATCCTAAAGACAAGAAATCGACCAGTTGACTACCCATTTCCAGGCAGACCAGTTGACTTATCAGAATGAGCAAGACCGGTTGTTTTCATATCGCTTTTATCTGGGTGGCATTATTATCTGTACGATTGCTTTGTTTCTTTTCCTTTATTTCAGTTGGAAAAAAATATTCCGTTTGAAGGAGTCGAAGCGTTCACAGGAATGTATGATACAGAAGGCAGAACGGGCTATAAAAAAGAAAAATATGTTTCTCTCCAATATGAGCCATGAAGTGCGTACGCCGCTCAATGCCATCGTGGGATTCTCCGCTGTATTGTCATCAGACGATGATTCATTTGATGAAGATTCCCGCAAAGAATTCTGTGAAATCATCAAAGTCAATTCTTTCCAGTTATTGAAATTGATTAATGACATCCTTGATTTTTCCGATTTTGAAAATGATAATATCACATTTAACGTACGTCCGTATGATGCGGTGAAGTTATGTAAAGAAGTAGTGGAAACAGTATCTGCGTCCCGTAAACTTGAAGTGGAGTTACGCTTTGATACGGAAATCTCTGAATTGGTAATGGATACGGATGATGCCCGGCTTCGTCAGGTTTTGATTAATTTATTGGTGAATGCTACTAAATTTACCAAGGAAGGTTCCATTGTACTAAAGCTGGAAATGTCCGATCGCAATACAGCTTTCTTTTCTGTCACCGATACGGGATGTGGTATCCCGCTTGAAAAACAGGAGCTGATTTTTGAACGTTTTGAAAAGCTGAATGACTTTGCACAGGGAAGCGGCTTGGGACTTTCTATTTGTAAACTGATTGTCACTTACATGAAGGGGCGGTTGTGGGTAGACTCTAACTATACACAAGGTGCACGTTTCTGTTTTACACATCCGTTGAAGTTTCAATCTAAAATGGAGGATACCGCTTTATGAAACATACTATAATCATATTGCTTTGTTTTTTGTGTGGACATGCTTACATGTTGCAGGCGGAAGACGCTAATGCGCAGCAGTATCAGGATAGTATTCTGAAAGTGGCACAGGCTATGCCGAGTACGTCCGACAAGCTTGAGTATCTGCGTGATATCGTTTATAAGCACCAGTATGCACCTTATAACAAGCCTTTTTCTACGGCTTTGTATCGAGAAGCTTGTGCGCAAAAGAATGTGCCTTATGAGAATCTGGGAGCCTATTACCTTGCCGCCTGTTACGATAAATTGCATGAACCGGATACTCTGGCGTACTGGGTGGATAAACTGAAAAGTTATGTTACTGAAGTGGGCACTTATGACTATTACCTGGAACAGAAAGCCGCTATCAGTCGCGCATTAGCTTCGAAAAGGCAGATAGAAAAGGCCATATATGTGCCTAAAGAAACTTTGCAGGAATCTTTGGAACATCATTCAAATAATGGGGAAATTGCTGCCTATAACAGTCTGGCATGTGCTTATAATGTGTCCAGTAGAGGCGATGAAGCTCTGAAGATTCTCCTGAAGGCTTATCAGAATTTTACACCTCAGACTAAGCCTTTTTTGCGTATCGACATTCTTTCACGCATTGCCCAGGTATATGGTAATGCAGGTCAGGATAGTTTAAAGCGTCCTTATCTGGCACAGATGGATGAAACTTTGCGGGACGTTGTTTCCCGCGAACCTGAAACACGTAAGAATTGGAGCAATTTGAGAATTGACTGCGAGGTAAAACATGTACTTCACTTTATGAACCGTGGGAAGATGGCCGAAGCGCAAGAACATATAGATAAAGCAAAAGCACTGCTGGAAGATCATGTGGATCCGGTATTCTGGCTGAATGTCCAGCTTGTGCAATTACAATATTATTCCCGCACGAAAGAGTATGATAAGAGTATTGCTTTGATTGATGAAGTAACACCTATAGTGTTGAATCATTATGTATCCACGTTTGCCACACTCATCAATTACAAAGCATCCACTCAGATTGATAAAGGTGATGTCGACGGAGCTATTGAAACACGTCGTTATCTGATTGCCATGCAAGACTCACTGGACAATGCTTTCTCAGCCAACCAGTTGCAACAGGTGAAGGAGATTTATCATATTGATGAGCTTTTGCTGGAGAAGCAGAAAATAAAAGATACCAATTATAAGCAAGGTTTCTTATTCTTGATGACTCTATTGGCTTTAATGCTTCTTGTTTATCTGTATACCCGCTATCTGTCCCGGAAAATAGCTGCGGCGGAGAAAGTAACAGCGGATGCAGCGATGCAGGCAGAAGCGGATAATGTCACTAAAGATCGCCTGCAATCGGAGATTAGCCATGATATACGTACCCCGTTGAATGTAGTGGTAGGTTTTGCCGAGCTATTGACAGAGTCGAAAGAACTGGCTCCTGAGGCTAAGGTGGAATATGGCAAGATGATACAGGAGAATGCAGAAAATCTGCTGAAGTATGTCAATAGCATTCTGGAACTTTCCCGTTTGGAATCCGGTAAAACAAAATATAAGCATGAAGAATGTGAAGTCATGTCGCTGTGCCGCAAGGAAGTTGAACTTGCCAGACAGGTAGGGAGTGGACGTTTGACCATCCGATTAGATACGAATATCCAGAGTCAGATGATATGTACGGATGAAAACTGGTTCTCTACATTGCTTTCCAGTCTGCTGGTGCCTGCAGAGAACGATAAAAACTCTTATAACATTGTTGTCCGCATCCGTTATGATAAAGAAAAAGGTATCGTAACCTTTAAAATAATCGGCACACCTCTTGCCAAGTCACGCTTTGACAATAAAACGACTTTGATTCGTCATGAAATCAATGCGCACTTTATTCATGCTTTCGGAGGTATTTACAAGGTACAGTCAGATACGCATGAAGGACCGCTGGTCGTCTTCACATGGCCGAAAACGGATGATTAGATTTTCAGTTGAATGATTCCTCCATAAGGTGTCAGGGCACTGAACGCCTCTTCCGGTTTGATGGTTCCTGCATAGAGTTGTGCACAAATCAGTACGCCACCGTGTGCGAAGATGGCAACTTGTGCGTACTCTTTTTCTTTCAGCCCATCCAGGAAACTGGCAACACGTTGATATTGCATGGCGAATGATTCTCCGTTTGTTGCGGGTACATTCATATAATCGGTATACCACTCTTTCAATCTCGGATCACTTATTTCATCAAACTTCTGCATTTCCCAATCTCCGAAGTTTATTTCCATAATTCGTTTGTCATGTTCTGCATCCAGGTATCCACAATAGGTCGCGAGGCGTACGCAACGAGATAAAGGACTGGTATATACGTGATCGAAATCCCTGCCTTGCGGACGGTAAGTCTTCAAATTCTCAGAAGTAATGGCAGCTTCCTGCTCAAAACTGTCACGCAAGGGGACATCTGATTGTCCGTAGCACACTCCGGGAGAAACGTCGACCGAAGTGTGTCTGATAAATGTAACTTCCATAGGATGACTATTTTAAATAAGCATTGATAAAGTCTGGATTACCGTACCTGATATGTGCATATAGCAAGATAGCGGCACCCAGATAGAATGATAGTTCACAAAGCAGGAATGCAGCTCCGCAGCAGTCTCCCGTATAACCTTGAAGACGATGTCTCATCAATCGGTACAGAAAAATAAATGTGAGAATCGGACAAATTGTAACGGGCCAGAAATCTATCGGCAGGAATAATACGATGGGCAAAAGTCCACAGATGAATCCTGTCAGCAATTCTTGCCAGGTCATACGGTCGTACACAACTTTAGCCTTGCTGTCTTCCTCTTTTCGTGCGTAAGGCAGATAGTTGATAATCTGCGATGCACAAAATTTAGACCAGCAATCCCCGCAAATGACAAGGGCGCAGATTAACTTCAACGGCAGATTTCCTAAGAGTAGAAACAATAATAGGAAATAACCTATCAATCCTATGACTCCATAGCTTCCTATCTGAGAGTCTTTCATGATGGCAAGTGTGCGCTCTTTGGTGGTTCCTCCACCGAAGCCGTCGAAAAAGTCGGCCAGTCCATCTTCGTGCAGGCAACCGGTGATGAGCAGCCGCGATAGAATAGCGAGCAACCATGCGATAGATACGGGCAGCACCTGGGCAGTCACCCATAGAACACCGACCATGATACCGCCCGTTAACCATCCGGCTAATGGCCAGTAGGGAACGATACGCTTGAAGTACTTTGCCGGGACTTCTTTGATCCTCCAGAAAGGAAGGCGCGTGAAAAATATGAGTGCTGCGAGGATTTTCATATCGTTAAAAATACTTTGTTATGGATGCATGTGCAAAGTTATCCATTTCGTTAATCATCAGGATGGCGGATTCTACAATAGGATAGGCGCAAATAGCACCTGTTCCTTCGCCCAGACGCAATCCAAGATTCAGCAATGGTTTTACTTCCATGTTGTCGAGCAACAATTTATGTCCGGTTTCATCTCCACAATGCCCGAAGATGGCATAATTCATTACTTCGGGATATAGTTTGGCAGCAGCCAGAATACAGTTTGTCATGATGAAACCATCTACCAGGATAATTATGCCTAATTCGGCCGCCTGTAGCATGGCACCTACTGCCATAACCATCTCCAGTCCGCCGAAGTAACGGATGATATCACGCGGTGATCCGTCTCCTTTATAGTGATCGAGCGATTGTTTCAGCACTTCGTATTTATGGCGGATACCCGCATTATCCAGTCCGCTACCTGCTCCTACACATTGTTCTAAAGGTATTCCGGTGAAACAGGTCATCCACATGGACGAAGAAGAGGTATTTCCTATACCCATTTCTCCAAAACTGAGCACATTACTACCTTCTTCATGGCAGCGGCGTACCACTTCTGCACCGCGTTCCAGGCAAAGCTCCATTTCTTCTTCCGTCATGGCTGCCTCATGCAGATAGTTTCGTGTACTTTTTCGTACTTTCATATTGATAATACCCTTGTCGTATGGTAAATCATAATCTACACCGGCATCTACTATTTTCAGGGTAAATCCATGTTGGCGACAAAGGAAGTTCACTCCTGCACCTCCATGTAGGAAGTTGCTGATCTGTTGCCAGGTAATTTCTTTGGGTGAAAGGCTGACCTTTTCTTCTACTATGCCATGATCGGCAGCAAAAATAATATTCTGCGGATGTCGCAGGGTGGGAGCCAGAGTTTGCTGTATCCAGCCTATTTGTAAAGCCAACTCCTCAAGAGTACCCAATGAACCTTTCGGTTTAGTTAAATTATTGATTTTATCAATCAATGCCGGACGGATACTCTCATCCGGTCGTACAATCTTAAATGTTTTCATAAGTTTATCGCTCTATTATTTAACTTTATCACCCTATCACCCTTTTATTTCACCCTCACCGGAATTCCCGATACCATCAGCCATACCTCGTCTGCATGTTGGGCAATATATTGGTTCATCCACCCCTGCATGTCTGTAAATTTGCGTTGGATTTCATTTTCCGAAGTGGCTCCCATACCAATTTCATTGGTGACAAAAATAAAAGTGGCATCTTGCTTTGTAAAGCGGTCGAATTCTTCCTTGGCAGTTGTCAGGGCACT
>USSR01000017.1 GCA_900557355.1 uncultured Bacteroides sp. | reverse complement strand
CGGGCATTATTACATGGCTTTCGCTTCAACTTGTTGTCCGGAAGGGATTGGCTATGCCATGAGCGACAAAGCTACCGGACCATGGAGTACAAAAGGATATATTATGCGTCCAACAGAGCGGAGTAGAGGAAATCATCCTGGAATTATCAATTATAAAGGTAGCTCTTATGTATTTGGCCTAAATTATGATTTGCTTCATTTGGAGACTTTGGATCATAAGGAACGCCGTTCGGTATCTGTTGCAAAAATGCATTATAATCCGGATGGAACTATTCAGGAAGTTCCTTATTGGCAGGAGACGAAACTGGAACAGATTGAAAACTTTAATCCTTACCGTAGAGTGGAAGCTGAAACGATGGCTTGGGGATATGGTCTTAAAGCTGAAAATCATAAGAATGGCGGTTTGTATATAACCGATATTGATGATAATGAATATCTGTGTGTGCGTGGTGTCGACTTTGGCAAGAAGGGAGCAAAGAAATTCAGTGTAAGCGCAGCTTGTGTTGAAAAAGGCGGAATGATAGAAATTCGTCTGGACAGCACTGAAGGTCCGGTAATAGGCAGTGTCAGTATATCACCGACAGGAGGACTGGATATATATAAACAGATGTCATGCCGGATAAAGAATGCAAAGGGTGTACATGATCTTTATTTCTGCTTTAAAGGAGAGAAAGGAAACAAACTTTTCAATCTGGATTATTGGGAATTTGAATAGCTTTTATTCAAAAAATGAGATTGTAATGTGCTTATAATCAGCATAATTATTTGGGTGTGCTACAAGGGGAAAGATAGATGTAACATTGAAAATGAAGATGTTATTTAGGAAAAGAAGCCCGTAACATAATTATGTTTGTAGTTTTATGAGCTGGCATATCTTTGCAGAAAAAGATCAGTAATTCATATTTGATTATAAAGAAAATAAGAGGTATTATGAAGAATACACAGGTAATACAATTAATGTCAATCGTCCGGCTCTCCATATTTATGTTGGGGATAACAATGATGTCATGTAACTCAAAGAAAGAACAACAATTACCGGCTATTGGAAAATCTGTGGCCCTCTTTGATTATTTTTCTTATAAGGGAAATGATGATTTTTATATTTCCAATCCTCTGTCAGGTGAAGACTATTTCTATAATCCTATTTTGCCGGGATGGTATTCTGATCCTAGTGTTTGCACAAATGGAGAAGGTGATTATTTCCTGGTAACATCTACATTCACTTATTTCCCCGGTGTTCCTATTTTTCACAGCAAAGACTTGGTGAATTGGAAACAGATAGGGCATGTGTTGAACCGTGCTTCGCAATTAGTGAATATGGAAGGACAGAAAGTGAGTGGCGGTATTTTTGCTCCGGCTATTTCTTATAATCCGTATAACAAGACATATTATATGGTAACAACCAATGTCGGAGCCGGGAATTTCTTTGTTAAGACGCAAGACCCGTTTGGTGAATGGTCGGAACCCGTCATGTTGCCGGAGGTCGGAGGTATTGATCCTTCTTTCTTTTTTGATGAAGATGGTAAGGCATATATTGTTAATAATGATGAGGCTCCGGATAATAAACCTGAATATAGCGGCCACCGTACTATACGCATACAAGAATTTGATGTGAAAACAGATAAGACGATCGGTCCCCGTAAAATTCTTGTAAACAAAGGAGCTCAACCGGCAGACAAACCAATTTGGATAGAGGGCCCTCATTTATATAAAATAAATGGAAAGTATTTCTTGATGTCCGCCGAAGGTGGAACGGGAAATTGGCATTCGGAAGTGATTTTCTGTGGTGATTCTCCGATGGGTAAGTTTCTTCCATGGAAAAACAATCCGATTCTGACGCAAAGACATTTGAATTCTGACCGTCCTAATTCGGTAACCTGTGCTGGTCATGCAGACTTGATTCAAACAAAAGAGGGAGATTGGTGGGCTGTTTTTCTGGCTTGTCGCCCTATTAATAATCAGTTTGAGAATTTGGGACGTGAAACATTTATGATGCCGGTGAAATGGAGTGAAGATGGATTCCCGTACATGACACAAGGAGATGATTTAGTACCTATGATTGTAAAACGTGAAGGTGCGAAACGCGATACGATAGTTACTTATGGTAACTTCGAGTTAATAGAGAACTTTGATTCTCCTGTACTTGACATGACTTGGATGACTTTGAGAGCTTCTGCTTCCGATTTATATTCATTGACGGAAACACCCGGATACCTGACCTTGAAGTGTGCAGATATTAGCGCTACGGAAAAGAAAACTCCGGCATTTGTCTGCCGTCGGTTACAACATCATAAATTTGAATGTGCTACCCGTATGTTGTTCAATCCTTCTAACGATAAGGAAACAGCCGGAATGCTGTTGTTTAAAAATGAGACGCATCAATATTTCTTCTGCTTGAATAAAGTGGGTGAGAATAAAAATATTTCTCTGAAACAAATCGGTGAAAAGGAACAGACATTGGCTTCAGATGAAATAGACGCAGATACAAATGAGGTATATTTGAAATTAGTATCTCAAGGAATTGGTTACGACTTCTATTATTCTATTGATGGTGAAAAAAACTGGAAACTGCTTTGTAAAGATGTAGATCCCAGTTATCTCTCTACTACAACGGCTGGTGGATTTACCGGTACTACAATTGGATTATACGCTACTTGCAAATAATTATTTTTTTTATATAAATCTAATACTAGCAACTATGAGTGATATTTATAATGATAGCTAATGCAATTAAAAAAGAATGATGATTAGAAAACAATGTAGTTAATTAACATCTTAAACTAATGGTAATGAAAAATGTAACGAAGAAAATTCAAAAAATTCCTTACCTGTTTCTCCTTATGTTGTTTAGTTTTGTAACAGCATCAGCACAGAAAGGGATAACGGTGAGGGGAACGGTTCTTGACAGTAATGGTGAGACAATCATTGGAGCCTCGGTAACTTTAAAAGGTAATAATTCAGTAGGTACGATCTCAGATATAGATGGCAATTTTGTGTTGACTGTGCCCAGTGAGAAGTCCGTCCTTATTGTTTCGTATGTAGGAATGAAACCACAGGAAGTGAAAGTATCTTCCAAAGGGATGATAAAAGTGACGTTGGAAGATGATACCAAACAACTGGAAGAAGTAGTAGTTGTAGGTTACGGACAACAGAAGAAAGCGTCAGTGGTAGGTGCTATCACGCAGACAAGTGGCAAGACACTGGAACGTGCCGGTGGTGTAACTAGTCTTGGTTCAGCATTGACAGGGTCTTTGCCGGGAGTTATTACTTCTGCTTCTTCTGGTATGCCTGGTGCAGAAGATCCTCAGATTATCATTCGTACACAGAGCTCGTGGAATAATAGTGAACCTTTAATATTGGTGGATGGTATTGAACGTGAGATGAGTTCGGTAGATATCTCGTCTGTAGAGAATATTTCAGTGCTAAAAGACGCCTCTGCTACGGCTGTTTATGGTGTGAAGGGTGCCAATGGTGTAATTCTTATAACTACCAAACGTGGTAAGGAAGGAAAAGCTAGTGTGCAAATCAAAGCTAATGTAACAGCAAAGGTGGCATCCAAACTACCGGAGAAGTATGATGCATACGATACTTTTTATCTGTTGAATAACTCTATTGAACGCGAGGCTTGTCTTAATCCTAATGGCTGGAATGACTATACTCCGACTTCCATTATTGATAAGTATCGTCATCCTGCCAATGCGGAAGAATGGGATCGTTATCCTAATACTGATTGGGAAAAAGCACTGTTTAATAGTACAGCCATGTCTTACAATACCAGTGTCAATGTTTCCGGAGGTACAAAAATTGTCAGTTATTTTGCAGCGGCTGATTTTGTAAGTGAGGGTGACTTGTTTAAAGTATATGATAACCGTCGTGGCTATGATTATGGTTTTGGCTATAATCGTATTAATGTGCGTAGTAATTTGGATTTCCAATTGACTAAAACTACAAAGTTTTCTACCAATCTATTTGGATCGAATGCTCAGCGTACCGTACCATGGGACTATAATGACCAAGATGCAACTTTTTGGGCAGCAGCCTATAAAAGTGCTCCTGATGCCATGCGTCCGATTTATTCTAACGGTATGTGGGGATGGTATCAACCTCGTGATGCCGATGTGCCTAACTCCGTATACAAACTGGCTGTAGCAGGGTCGGAGAAACGTACGACTACAAAGATGACTTCAGATTTTATCCTTGAGCAAGATTTGCATATGCTTACCAAAGGGCTGAAATTCAAAGCTAATTTCTCAATGGACTATACATTCGTTGAAAATAAGCGTGGTGTCAATGATATGTATCATAATTCTCAGCGTAACTGGGTTAGACCTGATACTGGAGAAATTATTTTGGAACAACCGGAGCTTGGTACCGGTTTGGATGCTATTATCAATCCTATCTATTGGGAACATCAGGCTGGTAGCGTGAATACTGGTGCTACTTATCGTAAGCTTTATTATTCCATGCAAATGGATTATACACGAAATTTCGGTAAACATGAAGTGACTGCTCTTGCTCTTTTCAGTCGTTTGAAAGAAGCGTCGGGCAGTGTGTTCCCTATTTATCGTGAAGATTGGGTGTTTCGTTTAACTTATAATTATGCTATGCGCTACTTCTTTGAAACTAATGGTGCCTATAATGGTTCTGAGAAGTTCGGTCCTGATTACCGTTTTGCTTTTTTCCCTTCTTTTTCATTAGGATGGATGATTAGCGAGGAAAAAATTGTTAAGAACAATCTGAAATTTCTCGATATGTTGAAGTTACGAGCTTCTTGGGGTAGAGTGGGAGATGATGCGGTGGTTCAGCCTTGGCAAAGATTTACAGATGGTCGTTTCTTATATAAAAATCAGTTGGATTATGGAGGTAATACACTGATGGGTAATATTAAGCCTGCTAATACTCCTTATACTTACTACACAATCAGTCGACTGGGGAATCCTAATATCTCATGGGAAACTGTAGAAAAGAGAAATTTAGGTATTGATTATGCTTTTTTAGGAGGGGCGGTTGCCGGTTCGGTGGATATATTCAATGACACTCGTACTGATATTTTGGTGAAGGGAAGCGATAGAGCGATAGCTTCTTATTTTGGAACTGATGCTCCTTATGCTAATCTCGGTAAAGTGAGCAGTCATGGTTATGAGTTGGAGTTGAGATTGAACCATACTTTTAATAATGGTATTCGTGCTTGGCTCAATACTAGCATGACTCATGCTGTCAACAAAGTAAAATTCCGTGATGATGCACCTTTGAAACCTGATTACCAGAAAGGGGCGGGACACGCCATTAATCAGGTATATTCTTATATTGATCATGGTAATCTTGCTACATGGGATGACGTGATTGGAAGTCCGGTTTGGACAACGGGTAATGATGCAAAACTCCCTGGGGATTATAACATTGTCGATTTTAATGGCGACGGTGTAATTGATGCTGATGACCGTGCTCCCTATCAGTATTCTACGATGCCTCAGAATACTTACAATGCTTCAATTGGAGCTGAATGGAAGGGATTTAGCATTTTTGCACAGTTCTATGGAGTAAACAATGTGACTCGTGAAGTCAATTTCCCGACGTTCCGTAGCACTGCCCATGTAGCTTATGCTGAAGGTGATTATTGGACTCCCGATGGGAGTGCTACTCTGCCCGCACCGCGTTGGGGGACCACTATTGATCAAGCAGCATCAGGCACTAGATATTGGTACGATGGTTCTTATTTGCGTTTGAAAAACGTTGAATTGTCCTATACTTTCCAAAAATCAAACTGGTTGAAGAAGATGGGGATCAAAAACTGCCGTATATATCTGAACGGTGATAATCTTTATATGTGGACTAAAATGCCGGATGATCGCGAATCTAATACCGGATATAGTTCTTCTGATGGTGCTTATCCGACAATGCGCCGTTTCAATCTTGGTATCGACATTACTTTATAAATACTAAGTAAAGACTATGAATAAGTATATTAATAAAATATTCCTTACGTCGGTCATCACTTTGGCCGGTATGTTGGGAGCTACTTCTTGTACTGACTATTTGGACAAATCTCCATATAGTGACATTGAAGAAAATGATCCATATAAGAATTTCAAGAATTTCCAGGGATTTACCGAGGAACTCTATAACTGTATACCTGTTGTATCAAACAGTGAGTATCATACTAGTTTTAATTTTGGTGAGGAAGATTATTGGGAGCCACAGGAGCTTCGCCTCTTTGCCCGTAATATTGACTATGGTGATTTCTGGGGATGGACTACCTGTTATTATTCTTATCCTTCTTCTATACGTGGTGGAAAGGCTAATTCACAGGAACGCAGTGATAAGGGTAATTTGTGGAAACTTTGCTGGTATGGTATCCGTAAGGCTAACATTGGTATAGCTAATCTTGGTAATTTGGTAAGTGCTACAGAAGAAGAACGTAATCTTATTGAAGGACAACTTTATTTTTTCCGTGGATGGTTTCATTTTATGTTGATGGAATGGTGGGGTGGAATGCCTTATGTTGACCAAGTATTACCGCCGGATGTTGCTCCTGCATTATCCAGACTTACCTGGCAAGAGTGTGCTGAAAAATGTGTGGCTGATTTTGACCATGCTATTCCTTTGCTTCCCGTTGACTGGGACCAAACCACAGCTGGTAGAGCTACTCTTGGTTTGAATGATACTCGTATTAATAAAATTATGGCTTTGGCCTATAAAGGGAAGACATTGCTTTGGGCGGGTAGTCCGCTAATGAACTGGGCTTCCGGAGGTGACAAAGAGTATGATGCGGGACGTTGTAAGCGTGCAGCTGAAGCTTTTGGCGAAGCTTTGAAGATTGTTGAGGATACTAAACGCTATGAATTAGCAGATATGGAAAATTATAACGACCTGTTTGTCGTATACAATTCCGGCGGTAAGCTTAACGGGGTGAAAGAAGCTATCTTCCGCGAAAATTTAGTGCAGTATGATGGTCGTTGGAACTATAACATGAATACGGATTTTCGTCCGCGTTCTCATATCAATGCTGGTATTAAATGTTATCCGACTGCTAATTATGTAAATTATTTTGGTATGGCTAATGGCTATCCGATCAAAGATATGACAAAAGCCGATGTAGAATCAGGATATGATCCTAAGTATCCTTGGAAAAATCGTGATCCGCGTTTTTATAAAGACATCATATTTGACGGTGAATGGTGTGGAGAAACTGGAAACGGACAATATTGCCAGTTGTATACGAATGGAGCGGACAGTGAAGAGAAAGATCCACAGAAAGGGTGTTTTACAGGTTATATGAATAGTAAGCTCTGTCTAAAAATAGTGAATAATGCTAACGTCAGAGGTGCTCACTACGCTGTTTTAAGTTTGATGCGTTTAGCGGATGTTTATCTGATGTACTCGGAGGCAACGGCTGTAGGTTATGGCTCTCCGCAAAGTAAAGCTTCTAGCTTCTATATGACGGCTGAGGATGCTATCAATGAGATTCGTGATCGTGCCGGTGTGGCTCACGTACTTGATCGATTTACTGGAAATACGACAGACTTTCTTGGTGAGATTCGCCGCGAGCGTGCCGTAGAACTTGCTTTTGAGGGCTTTCGCTTTATGGATCTCCGTCGTTGGATGCTTCTTGATAAGAGTCCTTATACCTTGAAGACAAAGATTGAGTTTGACCGTGTACCTACCGCAAGCTATAACAAAGAGCATCCGGAGGAGAATGAAATCATGAATTTGAAAGAAGTGGTACTGGTGGAGAGAAAGTATACCGACAGACACTATTGGCTGCCATTACCCAAAGCAGATGTTTACTTGTATGAAGGCTTTGGCCAGAATCCGGGATGGTAATCATGACGTATTAATTAATAATGACGCGAAATATGAATAGAAAGTTTATATATATCGGCTGTACTGTTTTTGCCATGTCATTGCTTAGCATGACAGGTGTGCAGGCACAGGAGGAAAGCAAGGACAGCTTAGTGAATGTGGCTTTCGGCAAAGTTGCTCAGGAAGATTTGACTCATGCCATTTCTACTGTCAACACGTCAGAGCTGACAAAGAAGACTGCTAACAATAATAGCCTTGTGGGCCTTGAAAGTTTTGTCGGTGGTTACAATGGATCATCCCTTTGGGGACAAGGACCGTTGGTACTGGTAGACGGTGTGCCTCGTAGTGCATCAAGTGTAAAGGCTTCGGAAGTGGAAAGTATATCTATGCTGAAAGATGCGGCAGCTGTGGTACTCTATGGTAGCCGTGCCGCGAAAGGAGTAATTCTTATCACTACCAAGCGAGGCAAAGATTCACCCATGCATATCGATGTTCGTGCCAATGTAGGGGTGAATGTCCCGAAGGCTTATCCTAAGTACTTGGATGCAGATTGTTATATGACCATGTACAATGAAGCTTGTCGTAATGACGGTATAGCAGAAAGGTATGATGCCGGTACTATTTATAACACAGCAATGGGTACTAATCCTTATCGTTATCCGGACATAGACTTTTATAGTTCAGATTATTTAAGAAAGTTCTATACTAATTCTGATGTTACGGGTGAAGTGTATGGAGGTAATGAAAAGACTCATTATTACTTGAACTTCGGTATGAATTATGCTAATAGCCTGTTGAAATACGGTGAGTCAAAGAAAGCTTATGATATGAGTTTTAATGTACGTGGTAATGTGGATATGGCACTGGCTTCATGGCTTAAAGCAACTACTAATGCTGCTATTATCTTTGACAATAGTTATCAAGGCCGTGGTGACTTTTGGGGAGCGGCTTCTACATTGCGCCCCAACTGGTTTGCACCATTATTACCCATTGATATGATGGATCCTAATGTTGCATATATACAGGAATATATAACTAACAGCAATCATCTTATAGACGGTAAGTATCTGTTAGGAGGTACTTCGGCAGACACGACAAACCCGTTTTCCGAATTGCTTGCTGCTGGATATACGAAGGAAAAAGCACGTAGATTTATGTTTGATGTGGCGGTGATGGCGGATCTTGGAGGCTTGTTAAAGGGTTTATCTTTCAAAACTGCTTATAGCGTAGATTACACTTCTTATTATTCAGAAGCTTATGCTGAAAAGTATGCTATTTATGAGCCTAAATGGTCTAATGTGAATGGTAAGGATATGATTATCGGACTTACCAAATTCAATGATGATACAAAATCAACTAACGAATATGTAGGTAAATCGACTTACGACCAGACCATGACTTTCAGTGCACAGTTTGATTATAACCGTACATTTAAGACATTCCATAATGTATCTGCGACCTTGTTGGGATGGGGATATCAGACACAAAGTTCAGCTGATGAAGGTCATGAGAGTAGTGATTATCATCGTACCAGCAACGTAAATCTGGGATTGCGTGCTTCTTATAATTACGATCATAAATATTATGCAGACTTTAGTGGTGCTTTGGTACATTCAGCCAAGCTGCCGGAAGGAAATCGCAACGCTTTTTCTCCATCGGTCACTTTGGGATGGAGACTTAGTAAAGAGAAGTTTATGGAAAGTGTAGGCTTTGTGGACGATCTGAAGATTACGGCTTCTTATGCCAAGTTGCATCAGGATCTTGATATTTCTGATTACTATATGTATAAGGGCTATTTTTCTGACAAAGGCGGTTGGTTTCAATGGTATGATGGAACGGTGGGTGGTAATACGACCGGTTCAAAACGAGGTGACAATCCGAATCTTGACTTTATCACTCGTGAGGAAGTTCGTGCAGGTATAGACGCCACTTTATTCAATAGACTGTTGAGAATTAATGCGAACTATTTTACTCAGAAGACTAGTGGACTTCTTACTCAAGGTGCTTCTACTATTTATCCTTCGTTTTTCGATTTAGGTACAGATCTTTCATTTTTACCTTGGATCAATTATAATGAAGACAAACGTACTGGTTTTGATTTTTCACTAAGTGCAAATAAAAAGATAGGTGATTTCGACGTGACTCTCGGGTTTAATGGAATGGTATTTTCTTCAAAAGCTTCTATTCGTGATGAAGTGGCGAATGAGTCTTATTTGTTGCGCCAGGGGCGTGCACTTGATGCAACTTATGGATATGTTTGCGAAGGTTTCTTTCAAGATCAGGCTGATATCGAGAAACATGCCAAGCAGACATTCGGCACAGTTCGTCCCGGTGACCTGAAGTATAAGGATATCAATGGTGATGGTGTAATCAATAGTGATGATCAGATTGATCTGGGTGCAGGCGGGTGGTCTACATCACCATTTACTTTTGGTTTGAATTTGACATTGAAATACAAGAACTTTACTCTTTTTGCAATGGGATCGGGACAAACCGGTGCGGTGGCTTTTAAAAATAATTCTTATTACTGGAACAGAGGTACGAGCAAGTTCTCAGAAGTCGTTATGGGACGTTGGACTGAAGAAACGAAAGGAACAGCTACTTATCCTCGTCTTTCTACCAGCAATGGTGATAATAACTTCCGTAATTCTACTTTCTGGATGTACAAGAATAATGTTTTCCGTTTGAGTAATGTGCAGCTTACTTATGATTTTCCTACAGATACTTTCAACGGAACTTTCATACGTGGACTTAGCTTGTATTGTGGTGGAAGCAACTTACTTACAATAGCAAAAGAACGTGAGTATATGGAGATGAGTTTGGGGGCTCCCCAATACCGGAATTTCTATCTAGGCTTTAAGGCCGCATTCTAAATCTAACTAAAAAAGATAGTACATAATATGAAAAAGAAAATAATATTTTTGGTAGCTGCTGCCTTGATGCTGAATAGTTGCGATGACCTTTTCGAGCCGGCCATCGAGAACTTCAAGGATGTGGAACAGATGTACGACGATGCTCAATATGCACAAGGCTTCCTGGTGAATGTGTACCGTTGCGTTCCGGGATACTATGATAATAGTGAATATGCAACAGATGATGCTGTCATTAATCAGAAGAACAATGCATTTCTCACGATGGCTACCGGTGGTTGGACTTCCCGGTTATGGACGCCTATCAATCAATGGACCAATTCGTTCAGTTCTATCCAGTATATCAATCTTTTCCTGGAAAATGTGGATAAGGTAAGGTGGTCGGATGATGCAGAGAAAGCACAATTGTTTGCTCGTCGTACCAAGGGGGAAGCTTATGGACTTCGCGGTATGTTTTTATACTATTTGCTTCGTGCACATGCTGGATTTGGAGAAAACGGAGAATTGCTCGGTGTACCTCGTTTGACAGAGTATCTTACTATAAACTCGGACCTTAATTTACCTCGTGCTTCGTTTGCTGATTGTGTACAGCAGATATATAGTGACTTGGAAAAAGCCGAAGAATTACTTCCTTGGGAGTATAATGATGTGAATGAGGTACCTGCCGATTTTCAGAGTATTACTCAGGATAAAGGTAAATATAATACTGTAATGGGAGAGAAGTCCCGTCAGTTATTCAATGGTCTGATTGCACGTGCTTATCGTGTTCGTACAGCTCTTTTGGCTGCTAGTCCGGCTTTTCAGGATGCCTCTAATCCTGCTTCATGGGCCGATGCTGCTAATGCGGCTGCCGCTGTACTCAACTACAATGGAGGATTGGGCGGATTGGATGATAAAGGAGTGGAATATTATTCAAAAGAGGTAGTAGAGAACTTGCAAAAAGGCATTAATCCTAAAGAGATTATTTGGCGTGAAAATGTTAGTAATAGTGAGGCTGCCAATTCACAGGAGGCAAATAACTTTCCGCCTTCTTTGAATGGTAGTGGCAATATGAATCCGTCACAAAACCTTGTTGATGCGTTCCCTATGGCTAATGGGTATCCTATCTCGGACATTGTTAACAGTAACTATGATAAGAATAATCCTTATAATGGACGTGATCCTCGTTTGGCAAAATATATTATCTATAACGGAAGTATAGCTGGAGTAGGCGATGTACCTATATATACAGGGCGTAAATCGGGCACTGATGACGGTATAGATGTGAAAGAGCAGAGATCTACACGTACCGGTTATTATATGAAGAAAAGACTGCGTATGGATGTAAATCGTGCGCTCGGATCGGTTACGAATCAGCAGCATTATATTCCACGTATTCGTTATACAGAGATGTATTTGGCTTATGCTGAAGCGGCTAATGAAGCGTGGGGACCTAAAGGAGATAATGGAAATGGTTATTCGGCTTATGATGTAATCAAGGCTATTCGTAAGCGTGCCGGTATAGGCGGTACTTCTGATCCTTATCTGGAACAATGTGCGGGCGATAGAGACAAAATGGCTAATCTTATTCGTAATGAACGTCGTCTGGAACTCTGTTTTGAAGGTTTCCGTTTCTGGGATATACGTCGTTGGAAAGAAAACTTGAACGAGCCGGTACGTGGTATCGACTGGGACAGAGATGGACATTCTTTTAATGAATTCGTTGTCGAAGAACGTAATTATGAAGATTACATGTATTATTGCCCGATTCCAAATTCTGAAATACTCAAGTTCAGCAACCTTGTACAAAATAGAGGGTGGAAATAATTATAGAATTATATTTAATTAAAAGTACGTTATGAAAAAGAACTTAGCATATATCGGACTGGTTTTATTGATCCTTACTTGGACGTCATGCGAAAGTAGTGACAATGAATTTCCTGATTTCGATTACCAGACAGTATATTTTGCCAACCAATACGGACTTCGTACCATAGAGCTTGGTGAGAGTGAATTTGTGGATAACACTCTTGACAATCAGCATAAGATGGTAATAAAAGCTGCTTGGGGTGGAGGATATACTAATAGAAACAATGTGGTGATAAACTTTAAAGTGGATGAGTCCTTGTGTGACAATCTTTATTTTAAAGATACAGATCAGCCTCTTGTCCCTATGCCGGCTTCTTATTACACGTTGGCTTCCGATCGAATTGCGATTCCTAAAGGGCAAATAATGGCGGGAGTAGAAGTGCAGTTGACGGATGATTTTTTTGCTGATGAAAAATCGATCAGTGAGAATTATGTCATTCCTTTGTTGATGACTAATGTTCAGGGGGCGGACTCTATTTTGCAAGGGAAGCCGGTTGTTGAAAATCCGGTGTTAACTAATGCCGGTGATTGGAGCATATTGCCGCAGAATTTTGTCTTGTATGCAGTGAAGTATGTGAATCCTTGGCACGGAGAGTACTTGCGTCGTGGTATTGATCATGCTACTGTAGCAGGTACATCAAAAGATATTATTCGCCATGAACAGTTTGTGGAAAATGATGAAGTTGTGAATATTTCTACTAAAAGTATGAAAGACAATCTTTTGACATTGAAAACCAAGGATGAAAGTGGTAAGGATATTAGCTATACTGTTCGTTTGTCATTTGCAGAAGATGGTTCGTGCACTGTACACTCTGGTTCGCAGAATGTAGTGGTAAGCGGTAGTGGCAAGTTTGTCAGCAAAGGTGAGAAAAATAGTCTTGGCGGAAAAGACAGGAATGCCATTTATCTTGACTATACAGTCAATTTGACAGACAATAACATTCAGCTTGCAACAAAAGACACTTTGGTGTTACGTACACGTAATGTGTATGGTGGTAAGTCACTCGAAGTAGTGAGAAAATGATGTTTTGATATGAACGTTAAAATCAAGAGTATATGAAATACATCAATAACAAGATAATTGCTTTTACACTGATCGCTGCGTCGATAATGTCGTGTACAGACGAATATAATTGCCAGCTTCAAGTAGAGAAACCACAGAATGCAGCTATCAACGAATATTTAGCTCAATTTGACCTGCTGAAGTCGTATATTGACCGTAGTGGCACACCTTTTCAGTTAGCTGTAAATGTACCGGGAAGCGAATTTGTAAAGAAAGAAATTGCATTCAGTACAGTGTTTACCAATTTTGATGCAGTGGATATGAACGGTTCTTACGATCCGTTAAATACACTAAAGGAGGACGGTACTTACAATTTTGGTGGCATGCAAACGGCTGCCGATGTAGCAGCGGAGGCTGGCGTGACTCTTTATGGAGGGGTACTTTGTTCAAACCAAGGACAGCGTGCCGCATATTATAATAAGCTTATCGAGCCGATAGATATTCCGGTAGAAGTTCAGAAAGGAACAACGAAATTATTTAATTTCGAAAATGATGCTATTGGTACGACTTATCCGATGACAGGTAATAGCTCGGCTATAGTTGAGGAAGACCCTGCCGGTGAAAGCGGTCATGTTTTACATGTGGGAACAAATGATGTGAAAGCTGCTTATTCCTATCCTAAATTTCACGTAGTTTTGCCTGCAGGAAGAAAACTCGGAGATTACGTTAGATTGAATATAGATTTGCGTTTTGTAGGAACTGATGGGATTTGGGGACAAGGTTTACGAGTCTTGATCAATGGAACGGAGTTTAATGTAGGAAAAAATGGAAATGATTTCTGTGACGGAGGTGATAAATGGAAACGTGAAGGAACAATTAATCTGAAAGATGCTACTGCTCCCGGATTGGTAGTACCCGAAAGTTTTGGAAGTCTGACAGAATTTGATTTAGCGATAGGTTCTGCATCCACTAGTGCACAATTTTATATAGATAATATTTCTATGGACTATGAAGTATCCGGAAAAGGTACTACGGTTATCAATTTTGAAGGGGATAATCTGAATACAGTGTATCCTATGGTTGCTGGAGCTGGTGCTCCCAATAGCGGTACAGCTACTGTAGTAGAAGATCCAGAAAGAGAGACTGGTCATGTACTTTACATAGATCAGGCTTCGCATTACTTCCCGGAATTTACAGTTAAGTTAGCTGAAGGCAAGACCCTTGGAGATTATACCGGTATGTCAATGGATATGCGCCTTTTAAAAGGGATGTATGGTTATGGAATGTACGTGAAAATTAATGGTCAGTTATTAAATCTTCATCAAAATGCAGCTGCTTACGGTTACGCAGAGAATGATACTTGGAAACGTGATGGTGTATTTGTGACCTTTGTGAAGGAAGGTACTTACACTGCTTTGGGTGAAGCGGTTCCAGCTACTACAATTGAGATACCCAATGCAATGAAAGACCTCAATGAAATAACATTTGCGATCGGTTCCAGTTCTGGCAACTGGACAGCATACATCGATAATCTGATTTTTGTATGGGAAGCCAAGCCGCAACATATCGAAAAGACTCCAGAAGAGAAAAAGGAAATCTTCACTAAAGAAATGGAAAAATGGATTGGTGGTATGGTGTATGCAGGTGTGAATGAAACGAAGAGTGTAAAAGCTTGGAATATAATTGGTAATCCTTTGGATAAGACTGTTAATGATAATACATTTAACTGGGGTGAATATTTGGGTGAAGTAGACTATGCACGTACCGCCGTGAAGATTGCCCGTGATACAGTGAAGAATGCCAATGTAGATCTTGAGCTTTTTGTCAGCAACACATTTGGTCAATATGATGAAATGGGGAATATGGCTGATGAACTCATATCTTTAGTTGATGCTTGGGAAGCAGACAACGTTACCAAAATTGACGGGTACAATATTCTTCTCAATGCAATTTATTCCAAAGATGTTGTTTTCCAGGAAGGCAATAAAACGATGATCACCAATCTGTTTGATAAATTAGGTAAGACTGGTAAACTGATACGGGTATCCGATCTTAGCATGATGGTTGAAGAACTGGATGGCAACTTTATTGCGATTAATAAATTAACAGAAGAAGATAGAGCTGCCGCTGCTTCTTATATGGCTTTTATCATGCAGGAGTATCGAAGACTTATTCCTGCAGACAAGCAATACGGAATCTCTATATCGGGTATTACAGAGACCAATACTGGTTATAAACTGTGTCCTTGGACATCGGACTATAACCGTAATGAAATGTATGAAGGTATAGTGGACGGATTGAAATAATCCTCTCCTCTGGATTAAAAGGACTATTTATATATGAAGAATATTACATTATTATTTTGTCTCTTTCTTGCGAATATCCTCTTGGGGGCTTGTTCGGGAGGGGAAGATGAAAAAAAAGAAATGGATGAAGGAAAGGGCGCGTATGCGCTCTTTCTTAAAAAATCCATTACTGTGAGTACTGGGGAAAGTCAGACGGATGTTGTGGTGGAATGGGCGAAGACTTCTTGGGAGATAACTCTTGGTGAAGGGGATATTGTAAAAAGCGTCACTCCTACATCAGGTGGCAGTAATACTGGGGAAAAACAGTACACGAAGGTTCGTGTATCTTGTGGTGCGAACAGTACGATGAAAAAGCGTACACAAACCATTCACTTATTCGATAAAACTAATGAAACAACTGTTGATTTGCTGGTAGAACAAGAACCGCCATTCAAGTCGGTTACACTAACTGTTGATCCTTCGGTGAAATATCA
The DNA here is from genome assembly GCA_900557355.1 of uncultured Bacteroides sp. Taxonomy (GTDB): domain Bacteria; phylum Bacteroidota; class Bacteroidia; order Bacteroidales; family Bacteroidaceae; genus Bacteroides. The sequence continues at coordinate 8,870 of USSR01000017.1, read as the reverse complement.
GCCGGTTGTAGGATTTGGCGGTATGTACAATCCGAAGATCTGGTGTGGTGACAATCTTATTTCTGCATCACAATTAGATAAAATGTATGGTGCCGGCGGATTGGGATATTCTATCCTTCGCTTGATGATTTATCCCAACGAATCAGATTGGAGTGCAGATGTAGAAGCAGCAAAGGCAGCACAAGCTAACGGAGCAATTATCTTTGCATGTCCATGGGATTGTACAGATGCGCTTGCAGATAAAATCACGGTGAATGGAAAGGAAATGAAACACCTTAAAAAAGAAAACTATGAAGCGTATGCAAACCATCTTATCCGTTATGTTACATTTATGAAGGAAAAAGGGGTGAACCTCTATGCGATTTCCGTCCAGAACGAACCGGATATGGAATTTACGTACTGGACTCCTTCTGAAGTAGTGGATTTTGTAAAACAATACGGAGCAAGGATACGGGAAACAGGAGTGAAGCTGATGTCACCGGAAGCTTGTGGTATGCAGCCTGAATATACTGATCCTATTATCAACAACGCCGAAGCATTTGCTCAAACGGATATTCTAGCCGGACATCTCTATCAAGGGTTTACAGATTTGAGTAGCGGATATGTTAAGAACCGCCACGATTACATCTGTGGTGTGTATTCACGTATTCAAGGAAAGACATGGTGGATGACAGAACATCTTTTTAATGACGGTGAGAATTCTGATGATTCTTCGAAATGGGAATTCCTGAAATGGCAATACAGTCTCAATCATCTTGGTAAAGAGATTCACATGTGTATGGAGGGGTATTGCAGTGCTTATATATATTGGTATTTGAAGCGCTTTTATGGTTTGATGGGCGATACGGACAAACGGAGTCCGACGAGTGAAGGAGAAATCACAAAGAATGGTTATATTATGGCTCATTATGCTCAATATGCAACAGAAACAACTCGTATTAAGGTAGTTACAAATAATGAAGAAGTCTGTGCTACTGCTTATTGGGATGAAAAGACCGGTGAAGTGACCATCGTATTATTGAATCTGAATGGTGCTTCTCAATGGCTGGAAATACCATTAGCAGGAATTAAAAAAGCAAGTGCCGTTGAAACGAACGAAACAAAAAATATGGAAGTGATCGATACTGGTTTGATGGAATCTGCTGAAGGTATAACGGTGTTGTTATCTGCTAACAGTATAACTTCAGTCAGATTGACATTTTAATGATAATAATAACTAGTTGGAATATGATGAATTTGTTAAATACGAAAAGTAAGCTATCATACCTACTTTTTCTCGGAATAGTATGCTGTGCATGTATTCTTGGTTCCTGTAAAGATGACGATGTCATTGATCCTGACGCTTCTTCCGTACCGAAACCCGGTACGGCTGTCGAGAATATTAATACTAATGTCAAGGCATTACGTAAGCTTATTGAGGCCAAACAACAGGACCTGGCTGTAAAGACATACAATCCGGTGAATAATGGCGCGAGTTATACGATTGAGTTGTCGGATGGTACAAGCTTCAGTATGTATGCTCAGATAGCAGCATTGGAAGGCGGAGGAGAGGATGTAGTTTATTCTCCAAAAGTAGGTGCCAAAGTAGAACATGATGAATATTATTGGACTCTTGATGATGTCTGGCTAACGTTTGAGAATGATGAAAAAGTCAAGGTGTTAGATGAAAACAATACAGTTGCACCTATAGTGGATATTAACACTGACGGCTATTGGACTGTAAAATATGGAACTAAGTCTCGTACCCTTGACAAGGCGGTGAGCGGCAAACTTACCAGTCAGTTTAAACAAGTGAGTACTATTGGTGACGAATCTGTCAGTTTCACTTTTACCGACCGGACACCTGTCATCGAACTGAATCTTTTTAAAGGAGACAATCCCGAAATTCCTCCGGTAACGGGGGCGTTACGCCGTCCTATTTCTCCTGAACAACCGGCATGGTTTGTTCATATTGATTCATGGAATTATGCCGATCCTCAGAAAATCATAGATCTTATCCCTGCTGATATTCGTCCGTTTACCATTTTTAATATCTCGTTGTCTGTAAGCCATGATGAGGCTACTGGGATCTATAATGTAAGCGAGTATGGTTATGAGATAGCAAAGTCGTGGTTGAGGACGTGTGCTGAAAATAATGTGTGGGCGATGGTGCAGCCGTCAAGCGGCGGTTTTAGTCATTTTAAGGATGTCAGCTTATATAGTCAATTTGAAAGTGACGATAAGGTTCGGGTATATGATGAGTTTTTCAGAGAATATCCCAACTTTCTTGGTTTCAATTATTGTGAGCAGTTTTGGGGGTATGATGACCAGTTCTCTGTATCGTGGTTACAACGAGTGGCTCACTGGAATCAACTTTTGAAACTTACTCATAAATATGGAGGATATTTGGTAGTTAGTTTCTGTGGTAATACTTGGTCGGCTAATATCAATCCTATTGCTCTTGTGAAGCGTAATTCTGATTTTGCCCAAACTGCCAAATTGTACTCTGAAAATTTCATTATGTGTGAGAAATACACCACGCAAAGTGGCTTCTTCAATGTCGAAGGAATTTGCTTAGGCACGTGGCTCTCCGGTTTTGCAGGTCAGTACGGCATCCGTTTCGACCAATGCGGCTGGACAGAGGAGAAAGGACAGAATGGCGATAAGGATTTCCCGCCGGCTGCCGGTGCGCTGCCTATTATAGAGCATGTGATGCTGACAGGTCAGACTGTTATTGACGGACCTGAACTTATATGGCAGCAATGTTTTAAGGAGACGAATGCAGTCAGTGTAGGTGATGGTTATCAGAGCCGTAATTGGGAATGTTTTCCGCAATTTGTCAATATCAATATAGATATGTTCCGTAAGATTATTGATAAAACAATTCGTATTCCTTCCCGGAAAGAAGTTATTGACCGCACGAAAGTGGTGATTCTTCAAGATGTCTATTCCGGTGATGATAATGCTAAATACAGCAGCCCGAAGAATTTGCATGAAGGGCTTTACCTTCGCGATGATGATGGTAATCTTTGGGATAATCATTGTTACTTTAAGAAAACGGGCCGTTATCCTACGATTCCTGTTGCGTTCGAATTGTGTGACGATGTAGCTAATTCATTCCAGTATAAGATCAACCAATCAACTTTCGAAGGATCTTGGAGCGATGTAAATACTAAAGTTGGAAAGTTTAACCGTTGGTTTCCACAAGAGTATACAGGAGAACTTTATGCTGGACGTATAGAAAATGGTTGGGTGGTTTATAACGGACTTGCCGGAATACGGAATGCTGCAATTCCGTTTAAATACAATACATGTGACAAGATGGAATTGGCTTACTCCAAATATACTGTAAGTGTTATAAAAGAATATGCCAATAAGCTCACCTTCTACATGAATAACTATGACCCTAGTGGTTCGAGCAAAACGGAGGTCATCAAGATATATGGATGTACATCCAAACCAACTCATTCTGTATCTTCCAGAGCCAATGGTACTGCACAAGTTTCTGAGAATTGGAAAGAAGATGTATATACGCTGACTGTCACTCATAACGGACCATTGGATTTGACGGTCAATTGTTCAGGAAAAGCCACCGATCGTTTAACTGTATCTACTGCAGCATCTATCCAGGTTCCCGCTTCTCCACAAATTTATCAGGGCGCTTATCAGTATGAGGCTGAATGCTTTGATTTTAAGAATGTGACTAAGAGAGTGACAAAAGGAGATTCGGAGCCGATACGTAACTACACAGCACAGGGATATATAAATTTTGGTGCTAGTTCTGCAGCTGCCGTACGTGATGCTGTTACTGCACTGGAAGATGGTGTATATACAATCCGTATTCGCTATCGTGCTCCGTCGGCTACAGTCAATACCGTAGATATGTATATAAACAATACCAAAGTAGGTACCCCGGAGTTTGCACAAACTGATAATGACAATACTGTATGGAATACAGCCTTAATGTCGGTTTCCTTACGAAAAGGGGCAAATACGTTTGAATTGAAAGCCAATTCATCAGGTGCCGGTGACTTGTATCTCGACAACATTGTTATCGAAAGAAAATAAGAATTCTCTTAAATTCGATTATCCGCATTTTACAAGTAGTATCTTGCGGATAATTGTTTTTAGGACAGTATGTAACTAGAAAATAATGAAGAACATGTTTTTGAGTCGGATAATAATTATATTTCTATTCTTATGTGTATCTGTTTTGAATGCTGCGGAACCATTTGTCACTTTTATATCAGCGGATGCCAAGTTACCTTTGGTTACACCACAAAACAGATCGTTCTCTATTTGGTGTGATGATGCAGAACATCGTGGGGTGCTGTTAGCGGTGCGTAATTTACAAACGGATTTTGAAAAAGTGACTACTGTAAAACCCGAATTATCGAATATTGCGGGAAAAGAAGTGCGTATTATCATAGGTTCGTTTGACAAAAGCCCACTTATACGTCAATTAGTAAAAACAGGAAAACTGGATGGTAAAGAATTGAGAGGTAAGAATGAAAAATATATAATCACCACTCTTCATGCTCCTTTGGAAGGTTTACAGGGAGATGTGCTGCTGATTGCTGGAAGTGATAAGCGTGGAACGATTTATGGTATTTATGAATTGTCAAAACAAATAGGGATTTCTCCTTGGTACTGGTGGCTTGATGTTCCGCCGGTAAAGCATCAGGCTATTTATATTAAAGAAGGTGTTTATACTGATGGTGAACCGGCTGTAAAATACCGTGGCATTTTCATTAATGATGAATGGCCTTGTATGGGAGGTTGGACAACTGAAAAGTTCGGAGGATTTAACAGTAAGATGTATGTGCATGTCTACGAACTTCTCCTCCGTTTGAAAGCTAATTTTCTATGGCCGGCCATGTGGAGTGCAGCATTTTATGCAGATGATCCGATGAATAGTCCTTTGGCTGATGAAATGGGGATTATAATCGGGACTTCCCATCACGAACCGATGGCACGTAATCACCAGGAATATGCCCGTAATCGTAAGTTGTATGGTGAGTGGAACTATCAGAGGAATAAAGAGGGAGTAGAACGTTTTTTCCGTGAGGGTATCAAGCGAATGAATGGAAAGGAAGAAGTAATTACTATCGCTATGCGTGGTGACGGTGATGCTCCGATGGGACCCGATACAGATACGCATCTATTGGAGGATATCGTAAAAGGACAGCGTAAAATAATAGCAGATGTAACAGGTAAACCTGCTTGTAAGACTCCACAATTGTGGGCACTTTATAGTGAAGTACTGGAATATTATGATAAGGGAATGAAAATACCTGATGATGTCATGATTTTGCTTTGTGATGATAATTGGGGGAATGTACGTCGTTTACCAGATTTAAAGGATAAACGGCATCCTGGTGGATATGGTATGTATTATCATGTAGATTTACATGGAGCACCACGTGCCTATCAATGGCTGAATATGACACAGATCCAGCATATGTGGGAACAATTATATTTGACTTATTCTTATGGTGTGGATAAAATGTGGATTCTAAATGTGGGTGACTTGAAACCGAATGAATTTCCTGTTGATTTTTTCTTGAATATGGCATGGAATCCTGGACACCTTACGGCTGATAATTTACAGGAATATACTTGTAGTTTCTGTAAACAACAGTTTGGGGATAACTATGCAGTAGAAGCCGCTCGCATCTTAAATCTGTATTGTAAATATGCTGCTCGCGTAACTGCAGAAATGTTGGATAGCCAAACTTATAATCTTTCCAGTGGAGAATTTAAGGCTGTAACAGATGAATTTCTTGCTTTGGAGGCGCATGCCTATCGTCAGTTTATGACTTTACCGGAAGAATTGAAGGATACATATAAAGAACTCATTCTTTTTCCTGTTCAGGCCATGGCAAACCTTTATGAGATGTATTATGCGGTTGCTATTAATCATAAGTTAGCATCTGAGGGTGATCCACGTGCCAATGAATGGGCAGATAGAGTGGAGTATTGTTTCAGGTATGATGCGGAACTTTGCTATGACTATAATAACAATATAGCTGGTGGAAAATGGAATCATTTAATGGATCAGACGCACATCGGTTATACAAGCTGGGATGAGCCTAAAGGAGGAAATATAATGCCCGAAATCATAAGAGTGGATGTCTCTGCATATAAGCCGGGAGGATATGAGTATAAGGAGAAAGGTGGGGTGGTAGTAATGGAAGCGGAACGTTTTGCAGAATGTACACAAGGGAATAAGACGGAGTGGACAGTTATTCCTGACTTGGGACGTACTCTTTCTGGTTTGTCGTTGATGCCCTATACACAACCTGTAACAGGAGCTTCATTGACATATCGCATGAAGCTTAATTCAGAGATGAAAAATATACGTGTAAGATTAATCTTGGATAGTACTTTGCCTTTTATAAAAGGAGGACATAGTTATGCTATCAGTTTGGATGGTGGTAAAGAACAAATAGTAAATTACAATTCAGAGATGACTTGGGCTAATTGTTATACGAAGATGTATCCCGCCGGTGCTGCGCGGTTGATAGAGTCGGTGGTAGATTTTTCCAATGTTAATCTGAAAGAAGGAATACATGCATTAATTATTCGTCCGTTAAGCCCTGCTATTGTATTGCATAAAATTATAATTGATTGTGGTAGTGATGAAGTCAGTCGATTGAATCTTCAGGAAAGTCCTTATCGCAAGGTTACGCATTAATTAATATTTATGATATAGATACGCAAATGAAGAAGATTATTGTCTTAAGTTGTTTATTATGTGCAGGCATATTTGCCTTTGCACAAGACCCTAATTTCCATATTTATCTTTGTCTGGGACAATCCAATATGGAAGGAAATGCAAAGATTGAAGCGCAGGATACGTGCAATGTCAATGAACGCTTTCTGATGATGGCGGCTGTTGATTGTCCGTCTTTGGGACGTGTCAAAGGACAGTGGTATAAGGCTGTTCCTCCGTTGGTACGTTGCCATACAGGGTTAACACCGGCCGATTATTTCGGACGTACGTTAGTGGAAAGGTTGCCTGATAATATTAAGGTAGGTGTCGTCAATGTAGCTGTTGGTGGTTGCAGGATTGAGCTGTTTGATGAGGAGAATTGCGAAGAGCATATTGCCTCTCAACCGGAATGGCTGAAAAATACAGTGAAAGCGTATGGTAATAATCCTTACCGTAGACTAAAGGAATTGGCTGTAGAAGCACAGAAAGCGGGTGTGATTAAAGGTATCCTCTTGCATCAGGGCGAGTCTAATACCGGTGATAAAGAGTGGCCTCAAAAAGTAAAGAGAGTCTATGAGAATCTGTTGAGGGATTTGAATCTTCAGGCAAAAGATGTTCCCTTGTTGGCGGGAGAAGTGGTGCATGCCGACCAGAATGGCAGATGTGCAAGCATGAATGAGATAATCAATACGCTGCCGCAAGTGATTCCGACCGCATACGTGATTCCTTCTTCGGGCTGTCCTGCCGCAGAAGATAATTTGCATTTCACGGCAGAAGGATACAGGAAATTGGGAGTGCGGTATGCCGAGAAACGACTCCTTTTGTTGGAGAAGGAACTAAACTCCGGGATTACTACCGAACCGGTATCCACTAATATTCCGGGATATGACTATCCCCGGGTGGATAAAGAGGGGCGTGCTCATTTTCGTTTCTATGCTCCGCAGGCTAACAGGCTACAAGTGGATTGTTGCGGAAAGAAGTATGATATGTGGAAAGATGCCGGAGGACTCTGGACGGCAACGACCAACCCTCTGCCTGTAGGATTCCATTATTATTTCCTGATTGCAGACGGGGTGTCGGTAACAGATCCTTCCAGTTATACGTTCTTCGGTTGTTGCCGTATGGCAAGTGGCATCGAAATCCCTGAAGGTGAGGAGGGGGATTATTATCGTCCTCAACAGGTACCTCACGGGCAGGTTCGTTCCTGTACGTATTACTCCGAAACGCAGAGAGAGTTCCGTCGGTGTATGGTATATACGCCGGCAGAGTATGAAACTCATCCGAAGAAGCGCTATCCGGTATTGTATCTGCAACATGGCATGGGTGAAGATGAAACCGGCTGGAGCACGCAGGGAAAGATGAATCATATTATGGACAACCTGATTGCATCCGGTCAGTGTGTGCCGATGCTCGTGGTGATGGATAGCGGTGATGTGGAAGCTCCGTTCCGGCCGCGTCCGGGAAAAGATGTGAACGAGGAGCGGGCTTTGTATGGCGCCACCTTTTATGACGTTATTCTGAAAGACCTGATTCCTATGATAGACCGGACATTCCGTACGAAAACCGACCGCGAACACCGTGCTATGGCAGGACTCTCGTGGGGAGGACATCAGACTTTCAATACGGTTCTGCCTCATCTCGATAAGTTTTCTTATATCGGAAGTTTCAGCGGGGCGATTTTCGGTCTGGATATGAAGACTTGTTTTAACGGAGTGTTTGCGGATGCGGACAAGTTCAATAAGAAAGTGAATTATTTCTTTCTCGGCTGTGGCACGGAGGAACAAATGGGAACAAAGAAGATGGTGGATTCACTCCGGAAACTGGGTGTCGAGGTTGATTATTACGAATCGCAAGGCACAGCGCATGAATGGCTTACGTGGAGACGTTGCCTGAAAGAATTTGTACCACATTTATTTAAACACTGAAAATAGCATGAAAATGAAATCTACATTTATCGCAGCTACATTGTTGCTCGTTTCGGTTATGACCGAAGGAGGACTGTCAGCGCAAAACCCGATTGTGCAAACTTGCTTTACTACAGACCCGGCTCCTATGGTGCACGACGGCACCTTGTATGTGTATACGGGACACGATGAAGACAAAGCGGATTTTTTCTGGATGCAGGAATGGCGTGTATATTCTACCAAAGATATGGTGAACTGGACCGATCACGGCT
>USSR01000016.1 GCA_900557355.1 uncultured Bacteroides sp. | reverse complement strand
ACTCTGGTAAATTCCTGTTTCGTATTTATGAACAGACGAAAGATGAGAAATATAAGAAAGCTATAGACCTGTTGCGTAGCCAGCTCAATACCCATCCACGCAATGAGGATGGAGGTTTCTGGCATAAGAAAGTTTATCCCAATCAGATGTGGCTGGATGGCATTTATATGGGAGCACCTTTCTATGCCGAATATGCTTTTCGTAACAACCGTGTACAGGATTATCAGGATATTGTCAATCAGTTTATTACAGTAGCCCGCCATACTTATGACCCCAAGAACGGTCTTTACCGTCATGCCTGTGACGTCAGTCGCAAGGAACGTTGGGCAGATCCTGTCACCGGACAGTCTCAGCATAGCTGGGGACGTGCTATGGGCTGGTATGCAATGGCATTTGTAGATGCGTTGGATTTTATTCCGAAACATGAAGCTGGTCGTGATTCCATGCTGGTTATCTTGAACAATATTGCTGCACAGGTGAAGCGTATACAGGATCCGAAGACAGGACTGTGGTATCAGGTACTGGATAAAAGCGGTGAGAAGGGAAACTATTTGGAGTCTTCTTGTTCTACTATGTTTGTTTATGCTTTGTTTAAGGCGGTTCGTAAAGGATATATTGATAAGTCATATCTAAAAGTAGCTCTCAAAGGCTACCAGGGCATTCTCGATAACTTCATCGAAGTAGATAAAGATGGTGTGGTAACTATTACGAAAGCTTGTGCAGTTGCCGGATTAGGCGGTAAGAATTACCGTATGGGTGATTACACCTATTATATAAATGAGACAATCCGTAGCAATGACCCCAAAGCAGTAGGTCCATTTATCATGGCAAGCCTGGAATGGGAGCGTTTGCAGCAAGTAAAAGAAATCGTTAATCAAAAATAGGACAATGAAACGACTGGCTTATTATTTATGCGGTATAGTTCTTCTCTTGGTGGGGATCATCCCATTGTCGGCACAGACGCAATGGAAGGATACGATTGTTGTATCTCGCGATGGCTCGGGAGACTATCGCACCTTGACGGAAGCTATGGAAGGTATTCGGGCTTTTATGGATTATAAAGTGACGGTACTGGTAAAGAATGGTACTTATAAAGAAAAAGTGGTTATCCCTTCCTGGTTGCAGAATGTGGAATTCATTGGTGAAAGTGTGGAAAACACGATTATCACGTATGATGATCACGCCAATATTAATAAAATGGGTACTTTTCGCACTTACACACTGAAAGTGGAGGGGAATAGCATAACTTTCAGGAATCTGACTATAGAAAATAATGCCGCCAGGCTGGGACAAGCCGTGGCACTCCATACGGAAGGTGATAAACTGGTATTCATAAACTGCCGTATTTTGGGTAATCAGGATACTATTTATACAGGTGCTGCCGGTACACGGCTCTATTTTGTAGATTGCTATATTGATGGCACTACCGATTTTATATTTGGTCCTTCTACCGCATTGTTTGAGAACTGTGAGATACGGAGTAAAACCAATTCATACGTAACGGCAGCTTCTACGCCTAAAGATATTGCGGTGGGATATGTTTTCAAGAACTGCCGGCTGACTGCCGACCCCGGTGTGGATAAGGTATATCTGGGACGTCCCTGGCGTCCATATGCCGCTACCGTATTTATCAATTGCGAAATGGGCAAACATATCCGTCCCGAAGGTTGGCATAACTGGGGAAATGTAGAAAATGAGAAGACCGCCCGTTATGCTGAATATGGAAGTACGGGAGAAGGTGCTCCGGCAACCGATCGTGTGAAGTGGGCGAAACAATTGACGAAAAAGGAAGCTGCACGATATGATGATCTGAGTTACATCTATAAAATGTGTAGTGATTGGAAACCTGCAAAATAACAACTTAACTTCCTGCCTGCAAGAACTTAATTCCTTGTCGACAGGAAGTTAACTTTTTGTTCGCAAGAAGTTAATTTCTTGCAGACAGGATTTAGCGCTTTAGAAAATCTGCTCTCATGGGGCTGAAACAGTCTATCAGGATACCAGCCTCAAGGCATACACAGCCATGTACTGCATCCGGTTCGATGTAAACACCGTCTCCGGTTTCTACAATTTGTTTTTCACCATTTACGGTAAATTCAAATTTACCGCTTGCCACATAAGTGGTTTGTGTATGATAGTGAGTATGTGGTGTACCGACAGCTCCTTGCTCGAATTTCACTTTTACAAGCATCACTTGTCCATCGTAACCCATGATTTGGCGTACCACTCCTTCACCTGCAGGTTCCCATACTATTTCTTTTTCAAGAATGAAGGTGTTGCTTCTTGTCTTTTCCATTTTGCCAGTCAGATTGATTATTTTACCGGCAAATATACGATTAATATTAATTTTTCTACCGATTGCGACTTTTTTTACCCTTAAAACCCTCTGTTTTTAGGTAATATTGCAGCCGGAAACTAAGAATACTATTTATATATAATGAACTATGAAACATAAGTTGACATTATTACTGGGGTTGTTTTTTCTGCTTTCTGCTTTTAAGGCTGACAAACCAGTGATTACGATTTTTATGATCGGAGACTCCACTATGGCTAATAAGTCATTGATGGGTGAAAATCCGGAACGGGGGTGGGGGCAAATGTTGCCCGGTTATCTCTCCGAGGAAATACGTGTGGATAATCATGCCGTAAACGGGCGGAGTTCCAAGAGCTTTATTGATGAAGGGCGCTGGGAGAAGGTAATCTCACAAGTGAAGAAAGGTGATTATGTATTTATCCAATTCGGTCACAATGATGAGAAGTCCGACCCAAAGCGGTATACAGCTCCGGGAAGTACTTTTGATGAAAACCTGAAACGTTTTGTAAACGAAACACGTGCTAAGGGAGGTATCCCTGTTTTGTTTAACTCCATTGTGCGCCGAAACTTCGGTGCAGCGGATGGGAATGCAGTTGCTCAAGCTATTAGTCAGGATGATATACAGAAGGGTGTGAATCCGGATGCAAAGCGGGAAGCTTCGGAACAGCCGGCTGTTGCTGAAGGTGACAAGTTGATTGATACGCACGGAGCCTATCTGGACTCTCCGCGAAATGTAGCGAAAGAACTGGGTGTTGCATTTGTGGATATGAATAAGATTACGCACGATCTGGTAGAAGGCATGGGACCGGTAGACTCTAAAAAGCTGTTCATGTGGGTACCTGCCAATCAGGTTGCCGCTATACCTAAAGGACGTGAAGATAATACCCACTTGAATGTACACGGTGGTCGCATTGTAGCCGGTCTGGCTATGGATGCCATTGCTAAGGAAGTACCGGAATTGGCTAAGTATGTACGTCATTATGATTTCGTAGTAGCACAGGATGGTAGCGGAGACTTTTTCACTGTACAGGAAGCCATTGATGCTGTTCCCGATTTCCGCAAGAATATCCGTACTACGATATTGGTGCGTAAAGGTGTGTATAAAGAGAAAATTGTAGTACCCGAAAGCAAAATTAATATTTCCTTGATAGGTCAGGAGGGTGCTATACTTTCGTATGATGATTATGCGCAGAAGAAGAATTGCTTTGGTGGAGAAAAAGGAACTTCCGGTTCTTCTTCCTGCTATATTTATGCTCCGGACTTTTATGCCGAGAATATTACGTTTGAGAATTCCTCGGGGCCGGTAGGACAGGCTGTAGCCTGTTTTGTAAGTGCTGATCGTGTTTTTTTCAAAAACTGTCGTTTCCTTGGTTTCCAAGATACGCTCTATACCTATGGAAAAGGTTGTCGCCAGTACTATGAAGATTGCTATATAGAAGGTACGGTCGATTTTATCTTTGGCTGGTCTACGGCTGTATTCAATCGTTGTCACATTCATAGTAAAGGTGGGGGCTATGTGACAGCACCTTCTACGGATCAAGGGCAGAAATATGGTTATGTATTTTATGATTGCCGACTGACGGCTGCTGAGGGTGTACAGGATGTTTATTTGTCGCGTCCCTGGCGTTCGTATGCGCAGGCTGTATTTATTCGTTGCAATTTAGGCAAGCATATTGCTCCTGCCGGTTGGAATAACTGGGGTAAAAAGGAAGCGGAAAAGACCGCATTCTATGCAGAATATGAAAGTACGGGTGAAGGTGCCAATCCAAAAGCACGTGTACCTTTCTCACATCAACTGAAGAATCTTAAAGGTTATGAAATAGATTCCATACTTACTGGAGAGGATGGTTGGAATCCGGTAAAAAATGGGAATGAATTATTAAGCATAAAGCGCTGACCGGCATTTGTCAAAACCGTATCATCTCCGTACCATCTCCGTGTTCATAACTACGGCCTTGACACGGCCTTGACACGGAGTTGATACGGACTTGGTAGGAAGATGTTCTTTGCGTGTGGTAAAATAATGTGATAATACTGAAAATATAATGATGAAAAAGAGTTTGTTTATATGGCTGTTCGCCCTAATCTTTCCGCTGTCATTTGTATATGCGGAAAACTACCCGTACCGGAGTGATGTACTTTGGGTGACCGTGCCCAATCATGCTGGCTGGATTTATAAGACCGGAGAGAAAGCTACGGTTGAGGTGCAATTCTATAAATACGGCATTCCGCAGGATGGCGTAACCGTTTCTTATGAAATAGGTGGTGACATGATGCCGGCGGATACTTCCGGTTCCGTTACTTTGAAGCAAGGAAAGGCGGTAATACCTGTGGGGACAATGAGAGAACCCGGTTTCCGTGATTGCCGTCTGACAGCGACTGTGGATGGAACAAGCTATAAACATCATGTGAAGGTAGGCTTTTCACCGGAAAAGATTCAACCTTACACACAGATGCCGAAAGATTTTAAAGAATTCTGGGAAAATAATAAAGCGGAAGCTGCCAAATATCCGTTGACTTATACTAAAAAGCTTGCAGAGGAGTATTGTACGGATAAGGTTGATTGTTATCTCATTAAATTAATGCTGAATAACCGTGGACAGTGCATTTATGGTTATCTTTTCTATCCTAAGAATGCAGTGAAAGGTTCTTGTCCGGTTGTACTTTGCCCTCCGGGAGCTGGAATTAAAACTATTAAGGAGCCTCTGCGCCATAAATATTATGCCGAAGAAGGATGTATCCGTTTCGAAATCGAGATACATGGCCTGAATCCGGAGATGAGTGCGGAAGAATTTAAGGAAATCAGCAATGCGTTTAATGGCAGAGAGAACGGTTATTTAAATAACGGGTTGGAGAACCACGATAATTATTATATGAAACGTGTCTATCTGGGTTGTGTACGCAGTATCGATCTCCTGACTTCTCTGCCCGAATGGGATGGTAAAAATGTAATTGTCCAGGGCGGCAGCCAGGGAGGAGCTTTGGCACTGATTACTGCCGGACTGGATAGCCGTGTAACAGCTTGCGTTGCCAATCATCCGGCATTGAGTGATATGGCAGGCTATAAGGCAGGACGTGCAGGTGGCTATCCTCATTTTTTCAGAGTAGAGGGTATGGATACTCCGGATAAGCTGAAAACGATGGCATATTATGATGTTGTGAACTTCGCACGTATGATTAAAGTTCCTACTTATATCACTTGGGGATATAATGATGATACCTGTCCGCCTACTACCAGTTATGCTGTTTATAATGTGTTGGATTGCCCCAAGGAAGCACTGATAACTCCGATTAATGAGCACTGGACTTCTGATGCGACGGAATACGGACAGTTGAAGTGGATATTGAGACATTTGTTATAAATAATAGTTATGGTAAAAGGATTGCTATTTGGTATGATAGGGCTGGTTGTTTCGACAACCGCCCTTTCTCAACATTTACCTGCCTATGAATTAGAACGGGAAATGCCGGTCTTTTTAGATCAATTGAAAAAGGAGTTGACATATCCTATGGCTTGGGGGAATAGTCCGGTAAAGAATTTTAAGAAATGGCGTAAGCAGGCACGTGCTACAGTGCTGGATGCTATGCTTGCCCCGCCACCTTATACTACCGAGTATGAAACTGAAATATTGGCAGAAGAACAGCGTGAAGGATATCGGGCGAAGAAATTGTGTTTCAATCTGACTGGGTATTCTCGTGTGAATGCTTATGTATTGATACCTGATGGTGAAGGTCCATTTCCGGCTGTGGTACTTCTGCACGACCATGGTGGGCATTACACAATTGGTAAAGAGAAAATGATTCGACCTTTTGGAGTAGATAAAGCTGTGCTGGATGATGCAGACGCTTGGGCAGCAAACTGTTATGGTGGGCAATATGCCGGTGATTATTTGGCTGCCCATGGTTATGTGGTTATTTCTGTTGATGCTCTTTATTGGGGTGAACGCGGGCGTAAAGAAGGGGCTGATGGTAGTAAGTATGCCGATAATGCTGGGAATTTTATGATGTTAGGACGTAGTTTGAGTGCGTTTATGAATTATGAAGATATGTATACTACGGACTATCTCGCTACCCTGCCTGAGGTAGACCCCAAGCGTATTGCCTGTATGGGATTCTCTATGGGAGGATATCGTGCTTGGATGCTTTCGGCTCTATCAGATAAAATACAGGTTGGAGCTGCAATCTGTTGGATGACCACCACTGATTGCCAGTTTTCATGGGAATATGGTCGCGAGCGAGGAGGCTTTGCTAATATGTTGCCTGGTATTCGTCGTTATTTGGATTATCCGCATATTGCTTCTATTGCTTGCCCTAAGCCTATGCTCTTTTTGAATGGAGAACATGATAAACTGTTCCCTCCGATAGGAGTCAGAGCTGCCTTTGCGGAGATGCATGAAGTGTGGGAGAGTCGTTCGGCAGGAGATAAATTAGTAACAGAATTATGGGATATGCCGCATGACTGCGGTAAGAAGGTACAGGCAAAGATTTTGGACTTCTTAAATAAGTGGTTATAATTTCTATCACTTAATATTATAGGATTATCAGTCTTGAAACATTAGCTGAAATGATGAGAGTTTATTTCAGCCATTTATCGAAAAATTCCAATGTCTCTTTCTGCATTTCCTTGTTGAAGAAGTGCTTTTCTTCCCATATTTTAGTAACCAGGCGGTCGGATGCTTTCTGACTTTGCCAAACTGTCTGCATGATGTTATATGCATCTTTCACGCCTTCTACCGGGAATAGCTTGTCCTGGCTTCCGTTGAAAAATAAAGTTGGTTTCGGGCACGCAATGCTTGCCGTATGCGGGTAGTCCAGATAGCGACGCAGGGTGGGGATCAACATGGAATAGGCTGATCCCCCTTTGTTCTGATTGTTGGTTAGTGTCATCAGATACTCAGTAGTGTTCATCCAGCAGATGGATGCGGAGGCTTTTATGCAGTCGGTGATTGCAGCGAGCATCCATGAACGATAGGCTCCCATCGAAAAGCCTACGCAACCTACTTTATTCTTATTCACACAAGGGAGTGAAGCCAGAAATTCTGCGCTTCGTACATCATCTATATGGATGAATGCTCCCCATGAACTTCCCATTTGCAGAAAATTGGAAGCTAATGCCTGTTGTCCGTCATAGCTCACTCCTTCTTTCCGTCCGCGATCTCCCCAGAATAAGGCATCAATGGAAAGTACTACATAACCGTGTTCGGCAAAATAGTCCCCTGTATATTGTCCGTCGTAGCAACGGGATGCCCAGTCGTCTGCATCTGCCATGATTTCGGTACTTACTCCGAATGGACGAACCATTTTTTCTTTACCGATGGAAAAGTGTGCACCATGATCGTGCAACATAACGACTGCCGGGAAAGGACCTTCACCGTCAGGTATTAGCAGATAGGCGGGTATGCGGCACCATTTCGATACATTAAATAGTATTTTTTGAGCTTTATATCCATTGCGTTGTTCGGTAGCGATTACTTCCATGGCATAATCAGCGGGAGCAGGGGGGAAATTCTGCATACAGTCCAATAAGGTTTCCCGTGCCTGGGTACGCCATGTCTCAAATTTACGGACGGGGGAATTGCCCCATGCCATTGGAAAGGTAAGTTGCTGTTTCAGTTGCTCATAGAAGACAGGCATGTTTTTTACAACACCATAGGCGGTGGTGTCAGTTTGTGCAATTATGCTAAGATGTCCGAAGAGAACTATTAGGAAAATGGTTGTAATGCGTTTCATGCTCAGTGGTTGTTAAAATCTAAACAAAGATACATGATTTTTCTATGAAATACGTATCTTTACCGCATAGAATAAGCCTGTTATGATGAAAAAAATCTTATATCTGATAGTTGGGTTGGTATGTGTGTTATCAGTAAAAGCACAACCGGATTGTTTCTTTACCCATTATTCGTCTGAAGACGGACTTTCTCAAAATACAGTAATGAGCATCCTGCAAGATCGCAAAGGGAATATGTGGTTTGCTACCTGGGATGGTATTAATAAGTTCAACGGTTATTCGTTTAAAACATATAAGGCACGTCTTGATAACCGTATTGTGTTGAGCCATAATCGTGTAGATTATATGGTGGAGGATAAGTATGGCTTTCTTTGGTTACAGACTTATGATAATCATGCCTATCGTTTTGATCCACGTACGGAAGCACTTGAGCGTGTTCCGGCTGAAGGTGAAGGGGGCAGTGCAGTCAATGTCACGAAGATAGAAGCCCTTTCGGGTGGAGCGGTTTGGTTGCTGACTGAAACAGAAGGCGCCATTCGCATAGATACGAATCCGGAAGATTATAGTTTGACTTCACAATGGTATTCTGCTCAATCAGGTCAATTCTCTGCCACTCGTGTTTTTGGGGTATATGAAGACCTTTCGGGTAATGAATGGATATTGTCTGATAACGGATTGGGAATGTTGACAGCGGGACAGACCACTCCGGCATCTTATTTTGTAGATGCTGCTGAACGGGAAAAGAAAGGAGGACAAGCTTTTTACTCTTGTCTGGAATATGATTCGGAAATCTATTTTGGTTCGGATAACGGACGGGTGTGGTGCTATCAGAAGGAAAATGGACAATTTCAGTTGCAGAATTTGCCTGCATCTTCCCGTATTGTTTCTATCAATAGCGTGGAGGGTAATGAACTGATATTTACTACTGCGAAAGATGGTTTTTTCTCATATCAACCTAAGACGAAAGCGATAGAACATTTTCCGGCTTCCCGCTTTCCAAATGCATCTATTCACTCGGTTTATGTAGATAAGGCGTCCGAGGTCTGGTTTGAACAGCATATTCCGGGTGCAGTGGTGCACTTCAATCCGCGTACACGGATCCTGAAACAAGAGAAAGTACCGGTGGAGCCTACCAGTACCGACCGATCACGTCCGGCTTTTCATATTCATGAGGATATTAATGGTGTATTGTGGGTACATCCTTATGGGGGTGGATTTTCATATTTTGATCGGAAAAGCAATAGTTTACATCCATTCTATAATAGTCTGTCAGGAAGTGACTGGCGTTTCTCTAATAAAATTCATGCAGCTTTTTCTGACCGGCAGGGTGATTTGTGGATGTGTACGCATTCTAAAGGACTGGAAAAAGTGACCTTCCGGCCATCCCAGTTTCGTGTAATGACTCCCATGCCACATGATTATGAGTCTTTGAGTAATGAAGTTCGTGCCCTTTGTGAAGATATGGACCAGAATTTATGGGTGGGTCTGAAAGATGGAAAATTACGAGTATATGATAAGAATCGTGTAGATAAAGGTTATTTGACTGAAAATGGTACAGTGTCGCACGGTGGTACACCATTGCGTGGTAATGTATATTTCATTTTGCAGGATAGCAAACAAAATCTTTGGATTGCAACGAAAGGGGATGGTCTGGTGAAAGCCGAGAAGCAAAAAGATGGATCTCACTATAAATTGACTCGTTATCAGCATCAGGAAGAGGATATTTATAGTTTGAGTGACGACAATGTTTACTGTGTATATGAAGATAGCCACGGACGTATCTGGATAGCTACTTTTGCCGGTGGAATAAACTATATGACACGTGACCAGGGTGGAAAGGAAATTTTTGTGAACCACCGTAATAATCTGAAAGGATATCCCATTGACTATTGCTACAAAGCCCGTTTTATTACAGGAGACCATAAAGGACATATCTGGATAGGGACTACCATTGGTGCACTGATGATAGATGCCGACTTCAAGAATCCCGAAGATGTGAAGTTTCATCATTTTCTGCGTGTTCCGGATAATGAACATAGTTTGAGCAATAATGATGTGCACTGGATTGCATCGACTCGTGATCAGGAACTTTTCATTGCAACTTTTGGTGGCGGACTGAATAAACTGGTGTCATTGGACGGCAATGGTAATGCTACTTTCAAATCGTATACAGTACAAGATGGACTCCCTTCGGATGTGCTGCTTTCCATACAGGAAGATAAGAACGGTAATTTGTGGTTGAGTTCTGAGAATGGCATAAGCAAATTTATTCCTTCTGAAGAGACGTTTGAAAACTATGCAGATCAAGAGATTTTCTTTCGTGTACGTTTCAGTGAGCAGCTTCGGAATATACGGCCTCGGGGAATATACTTTTCGGGGCTAATACAGGTATCTTTTACTTTAATCCGGATTCTATTTGTAAAAGTAACTATGTACCGCCGATTGTATTATCCAAATTATTGATAGCCAATGAGGACGTGCAGCCGGGACAAGGTTCGGTTCTGAAACTAGGTTTGGATGATACGAGTGAACTGGTATTATCCCATCGGGAGAATATTTTCACAATTCAGTTCGCTGCACTTGATTATTCTGCACCTTCTGAAATTCAGTATGCTTATATTCTGGAAGGTTTTGAAAAAGCCTGGAATTTTGTTGGTAAGCAGCGTGCTGCCACTTATACCAACTTACCGAAAGGACACTATATTTTTAAAGTTCGTTCGACTAATGGGGATGGGGTGTGGACAGAAAATACGCGCATACTGAATATTGAGATTCTTCCTTCTTTCTGGGAAACTCCATTTGCCTACTTCCTGTATGTGCTGTTCGTTATACTGATTATTGTGACGGCTGTTTATATTCTGTTCACTATTTATCGTCTGAAACATGAAGTATCTGTAGAGCAACAAATGACAGATATGAAGCTGCGCTTTTTTACTGATATCTCCCACGAACTGCGTACTCCGTTGACTTTGATCTCGGGGCCTGTGGAATACGTTCTGGCAAATACGAAACTTCCGGCTGATGCACGTGAGCAATTGCAGGTGGTGGAACGGAATACAAATCGGATGTTGAGGCTTATCAATCAGATCTTGGACTTCCGGAAGATACAGAACCGGAAGATGAAGATGCAGGTGCAACGCATAAATGTAGTTGCTTTTACCCGTAAAATCATGGAAAACTTTGAGTCGGTTGCCGAAGAACATCAGATAGACTTCCTGTTTGAAACAGAGAAGGAGGAATTATATTTGTGGGTGGATGTTGATAAGTTTGAGAAAATAGTATTCAATCTGCTTTCTAATGCCTTTAAGTACACTCCAAACGGGAAGATGATTACTGTTTTAGTGCGTGAAGATGAAGAAACGGTTTCCGTAGGTGTGGAAGATCAGGGAATAGGCATTGCGGATAATAAGAAAAAATCCTTGTTTGTCCGTTTTGAGAATTTGGTAGACCGTAACTTGTTTAATCAATCCAGCACAGGCATTGGTTTGTCATTAGTAAAAGAGTTGGTGGAGATGCACAAGGCAGTTATTACTGTTGACAGTAAACTGGGTGAGGGTAGTTGCTTTAAAGTCGATTTTCTGAAAGGAAAAGAGCATTATGATGAAACAGTGGAATTCTTACAGGATGATACTACTGTGGGTATGGGAGTTGCAGAACAAGTGACGGACGTACTTAGCTCCAATGAGTCGAAGGAGGAAACTCTTCCGGATGAGGCCGGAGAAGATACAGATGCTAAAGGGACGATGCTGCTTGTGGAAGATAATTCAGAACTCCGTCTGTTCTTGCGCAGTATCTTTGCTTCCGAATATAGGATTGTGGAAGCGGTAGATGGTATGCAGGGGTGGAGTAAAGCCTTGAAATTCTTACCGGATATTATCATCAGTGATGTGATGATGCCCGAAAAGGATGGTATAGCTATGACTCGTGAATTGCGTGCAGACATGACGACCAGCCATATTCCTATTGTATTGTTGACAGCTAAGACTTCTATTGAGAGCAAACTGGAAGGCTTGGAGTATGGAGCTGATGACTATATTACCAAACCGTTCAGTGCCACTTATCTGAAAGCGCGTGTAAAGAATCTGCTGACTCAACGTCAGAAGCTGCAGGGCATCTATCGCAATAACTTAATGACTGGAACTCTTGCTACTACTTCCGAAGAAGAAACAGTGGAAGAAAAAGGCCCTGAAATGTCTCCTAACGACCGTAAGTTTATGGATAAACTGGTAGATCTGATGGAAAAGAATATGGATAATGGTGAATTGGTGGTAGATGATCTGGTACAAGAGTTGGCTGTCAGCCGTTCTGTATTCTTCAAAAAGCTGAAGACACTAACCGGATTGGCTCCTATTGAGTTTATCAAAGAAATGCGTATTAAACGCGCTGTCCAGCTTATTGAGACGGGAGAGTATTCCATGACTCAGATTGCTTATATGGTGGGCATTAATGATCCGCGTTATTTCAGTAAGTGCTTTAAACAGAAGATGGGAATGACACCTACTGAGTATAGAGATAAGGGGAAAAAATAAACAACAGAGAGGGCGTAAAGCCCCCTCTTCCTTGCAAAGAATGTCTACTTTAAAATCTCCCGATCTTACTCATAGACTCGTTTCTTTGTATGGATAATCTATGAGAATCTCATTTACTTATTTAATATCCCGGATTTTGATCGTCGGAAGTCAAATAGTCATTTGCATCAATAGCTGCTTGTGGGATAGGCCATAATGTTTTTTGACCGATGATTGATGCTGCGTTGCCCTTCAAATGGGGATTATGTAGGTTATTATATTCAATAAGTTTGCCGGTGCGGCGGAGATCCATACGGCGATAACCGTTTCCGTACATTTCACAAGCTGATTCTTTCAGAATAACATCAATATCAATACTTGTTGCGTCAGCAAGACCTGCACGTTTGCGTACAGTATTCAAGCGTTTGAGGGCTGTTCCATCATTGCCTGCCTTGAAATAAGCTTCAGCGGCAACAAAGAAGATTTCCGGCAATGTAATGACATGTAGGTCACGGAAACTTCTTCCGGCACTGTATTGTGCAGTCTTACTGTCGTCGAACTTGCGGCAAGGATGCACTGCCCAACTCTTCTTTTGTGATTCTTCAAAGTCATACTTTGTAATGATACCGTTGGGATATTCTTTGAGATCTTCCATATAGGTTGACATGGGTTCCATTTGGGCTGTCATTTCATTTTGCGGAATAATGAATGTTTCGGCACGGTTTGCCGGATCTTTGGCACGCCATGCGGCAACTGATGCTGCGTCACATTCCCAATATGCAGGATAATATACACCAACCATTTTTCCTTGTGCGGTATTTCCGTTACTATAAAAAGAGAAGTAGTCTCCCAATGGTGATCCGTTTTCTTTAAATCCTTGAGCTGGATCCCATGCCTTTTTCACTAATAATGTTTTCAGGAAAGTTGCATCATAGCGTTTATCACCTTTTTCAAAACATCTCAGTGTATGCATGAGGGGAATGCATAGTGAGGAACCATTCTTCATTCCTTCTTCGGCACCACCGTAGTAATTGGAGTAGAATGATTGCCAGCGGTTACCTGCATTTTGATCGTGGGTACTGTTATAATCGTATTCTATGTCGAAGATAAATTCGGCATCATCGTCACCTGAACTGTCGGCTGCCCATAAATCGGCAAATTCAGTAGTTAATGAGCGCCCATTGATAACCTCGTCGGCATATTTGGCAGCTTCGGTGAAGTAAGATTGGTTATTTAAATCCCATGCAGCAGAAAGATAAGTCTTTGCCAGCAATGCTTTAGCAGCTTCAATACTGGCTTCACCCCCGCCTTTTGTAGCACTGGAACTTGTCAGTCTGTTGTTGGAAATGATACTTTTCAACTCATCTATAATATAAGTATATACTTGTTCAGCTGTTGCACGCGGATAACCTTTGATAGCTGTGCTGGCATACTCTGTGACTAACGGTACACCACCATAATTATTAACCAACAGATAATAGAACAAGGCCTGTACAAAGCGACCTTCGTCAATGGCTTTTTGCTTTACAGCATCGCTGACGTTCGCTGCCGGTGCATAGTATTGGATGGAAAGGCAAGAACGGATACCATCATAACAATCGGTATAAAAAGTCTTAACCTTACCATGTTCTGGTGTAAAGTTTGACCAACGGTGAAGTGCGGCATCAATATCATTACGTCCATCTTGATAGAGGTCGGTACCGGCATTGAAATATACCGGTGCATCTGCACTGTTATATATATCAATCAGTTGGGCGTATGCATCATAAACGAGAGATTGGAACCCTGACGCTGTACTGAAATAGTCGGTATCCGTCACAGAACTCTTATTATCCGGTGTGAGAAAGTCATCGCAACCAGTCAATGTCATGAAACCAATCATGAACATTGCATATAGTAATTTTTTATAAATCTTCATAGCTCTTATAAATTTATATTGTTAGAATTTAATGTTCGCACCAATCTGGTAAGTAACAGACGCAGGTCCGCCGTTTGTCAGGTTTGCGCTGGCCCATTCAGGATCGAAACCTTCATAGTCGGTGAAACAGAAAGGATTGATTACATTTACATAGAGGCGCAGATGTTTTACGGCAATTTTGCTTAGCCATGCTTTCGGGAAAGTGTAACCTAATGTGATATTTTTCACTTTCACAAAGGATGTTTTGTGATAACGCACTGCTGCACTACTGCTGCTGAAGTAACCGCCTCCTGTTTTTTCTGTATTGTTTGGATAAGGATATTTGCCTATGTGTGCTTCTGACAGATAGGTTACATCTCCTGTGTTTTTGTCCAGAACAGGGGTTCCTGCAGGGATGTAATAATCAAAATTCACTTTTTGACGTCCGCGATCACCATAGTTCATATATTGTTCGTGGAAATAACTGCGTGACCATTGTCCTTGTTTCGTGTAGAGCATAAAGGAGAAGTCGAATCCCTTGTAAGTCATAGTAGAGCTTAAACTACCTGTCCACTTAGGATCTGTACAGCCGAAGATTTGTTTATCTTCATCATTAATCTTGCCGTCATTATTCCAATCGTTTACAGCCATCTGACCTTCATACCATTTTAATCCTTGTCCGCCAGGACCAAAGGTATCGTATACTTCTTGAAGGGTATAATGACGGTCTCCATCTTTTGTGCGCATGGTGATACCATCGGTAGTGATGATTCCAGCACTTGTGTAATCGCGCAAAACGTTCAGACGTTCGCCGATGAACCAATTGTTGCTGACATCGTCTCCATTAGGAAGCTCGGTAATTTTACTCCAGTTACGAGCGAATGCAAGATTTACGTCCCATGTGAAATTTTTGTTACGGATAACTCCAAGATTCAATCCTAATTCGATACCGGTATTACGTACAGCACCAATGTTGGTTGTAATAGAACCTTCACCTGTTTCCAAAGGAACAGTGGCCTTCATGATTTGTCCGTCGGATAAACGGCGATAAGTATCTGCAGTTAAGTTAATGCGATTTTGAAGAACAGAGAAGTCAACACCGAAATTGAATTCTTTAATCTTTTCCCAAATTAGGTTTCTGTCAATTAACCCGTTGGCATAATAGCCTTGATATTCCTGTCCGCCAATAACGGAATAATTAGGACCTGAAGCAGAAGATGCAGTAGCATAGTCACCCACATTGTTGTTACCCGTGATACCGTAAGATACACGCAGTTTCAAGTTGTCCAGCCATTCTACGTCTTTCAGGAAATCTTCTTCCGAAGCGCGCCATGCTACAGCAGCAGAGGGGAACCATCCCCAACGATTGTCTTTGGCAAAGCGTGAAGAACCATCGGTACGCATGGTAACGGTAGCCATGTAGCGTTCTTTGTAGGCATAGTTTAAACGGGCAGCTACAGACACCAAAGAGGATTCTGTATAAGTGGATTTAATAGTTTTCGTACCCGAACCTTTCTCCATGGAATGGTATGAGAGTTTATCATCTGAAATATCAGTTACAGTCTGAGTATAGGTTTCCCTATTGCTGGCATACATGGAGAATAATCCCATTGCATTTAATCTATGTTGTCCCCATGTTTTGCTGAAGTCAATTTGGTTGTCCCATGTCCAGTCTAAGCGTTCTGTATTGATTACGGAAGCCTGATTGTGTTTCTGGTTCTGATAATAAGCTGTTCCCAAAGGATACTTTTCGGAAACGCCGGTACCCATAAAGATACCTTGACGGCCATGATAATAATTAGGGGATAGGGTGGTTGTGAATTTCAAACCATCCATAATGTTAAAACGCATATAAACGTTACCGAAGACGTGGAATTTACGAGTTTCATTCTCGTAAGCGTCAAGTTCGAAGTCTACCAACGGAGAAGGTGTAGAAGTTAAGGACATATTGCCTACTTTTGCCGGGATAGCCAGCAAATTACCGTCTTCATCCCACGGTGAAACCACCGGAGCAAACCAGAATGCGTTGTTGTAAGGAGAATAAGCATTCGAAGTATCGGTAATCCAGTCGTTCTGCACATCGTGCACTAAGTTGACAGCTATACCTGCCTCTACAACCTTTGACAGTTTGCTGTCGAATGATCCTTTGATATTAATACGATTATAATCATTCTTTTTAAATACATTTTCTTCACCTTGATAACCGATACCTAAACGATAATTTGTTTTTTCAGTTGCACCGCTTGCACTGATAAAGTGGTTTTGTTGAGATGCCGTTCGCAGTACCATGTCCGCCCAATCATAGCCTTCATTGTTCAGCCAGCTATTATATAAAGGAGAATCTTTCCATTCAGTACCATTTTGAAATACGGATTGCAGGTCGCTATCAGTAATCTTGTATGCACCACGTCCTGTTTCGTCGGAACTTCCCGTTGTGTAGCGTGCAAAACGATAGTTCATCCATTCAGTTGCATCCATGAAATCCGGCATGCGTGCTACTTTACGGATGCCGTAGTAGCCGTCATAAGTAATTTCCACTGGTTGGGCCTTATTTTGTCCTGCTCCGGTTCCTTTTGTAGAAATAATAACTACTCCTTCTGAGGCGCGTGAACCATAAATTGCTGTAGAAGAAGCATCTTTCAGAACGTCAATACGTTCAATGTCTTCGGGATTCAGGAAGTCAATAGAAGATACGACCATGCCATCTACTACATAAAGCGGACCGCTTGTATTATTGATGGAGGCTTGACCACGGATTTGAATATTGAAACTACCGTTAGCACGGCTGTTTGACTGAGTAATGTTGACACCTGGTACTGAGCCTTGCAATGCATCTTCTATACGGAGAGCACCGCGTGCAGCCAATTTATCAGCAGATACTGAAGATAAAGAACCTGTCACGTCATTTTTCTTCATAGAACCGTAACCTACAACAACCACCTCTTCGAGTGCCTGTGCATCATCTTTTAAAGTTACTTTAATGTTGTTTTGGTTACCTACCGTAATGACTTGTGTAATATAACCGATAAAAGAAATTTGGAGTTTTGCATTGGGCTGCACCATCAGGCGGAAATTACCGTCAATGTCAGTTATTACTCCGTTGGTAGTACCAACTTCCAATACATTTGCGCCTATCACGGGGTCGCCTGTACTATCTATAATAGTACCTGTAACTTGGCGACCTTGTGCAAGAGCGACTAAACACAACATACTCAATGATAGAGTAGCTAATGCCCTTTTGGCAAGTCTTTTTAAATCCATAATGATGTTTTTTATAGTTATTAAAAAATGAGGTCAACAATGTGCCTTATCTTTCCGTTATCGAACACAAAAGTATAGGTTAACAAAATTAAGCATGGGTAAAAATTTGTTGTTTTATGGGAAATATTGTGTTTTTTGTAGATTTGAAGGCTATAAATAGGGGAAAAGATGATAAAAGAGGCTATCTCAAATTTTATTTTGGGATAGCCTCTTTATTTAAATTTAATTCTGATATTCTGTTTGCGAAGGTATTATTATTTCATGTACCATTTTGGGTCACCACAGTTTGTTTTACCTGCAAAACTTCCATCGATAATGGTAAAGTCATATTGACTGGGATCTTTGAAAAGGTCAGTCTCACCACCGTCATAAGTAATCAAGTCGTTTATTTTGTTACCTGTGATTTTCATGTCATTCGTAATATAACTATTGGTAACTTCTACAGGTTTATCATTAGCACGAATTCCCTTGCCTTCAGCCAGTGTACTACCAAAGATACAATTGGTGATTGTTACTCCCTGTGACGGACCGTTACCATTTTTGTCACAATCCAATAGATAGTCACCGCTACCTAAAAGTTTACTGAATGTACAATCAGACAATATTAAGGACGTAAAGTCTGTGTTTCTACTGTACACTAAACATTTTCCGCTATAGACAATGGTTGTTTTACTGAATTCGATATTTTCAATCTTTCCTTTGCCTTTACTTGCATCTACATGTATAAGACTGTAAGTTCTTGCATCTGCTCCATATACTATACAGTTTTCAAATTTTACGAGATTGATAATTTTCTCATCAGACCCCTGCAATCTTACTGGAGTGTTTTTGAAGCCATGGATGAAACTATTGCTGAATTCAATAGCCCCAACAGTAGCAGCTTTTGACTGGTTGAAGAGATAATCATTGGTTGTATTATTACCGTCTGCTTTTTTACCGGAACCTGTAATTTCTACATTCTCAAATTTGATGAAGCTGTGAGTTCCTGCAATATCAATACCCTTGACACCAATGATGGCTTGTGTTTCTCCTGGTAAACCGAAGAATGTTACAGACATGCCGTCAGGGATATTTATATTGTTTTCGTTGTAATAAGAACTTCCGGCAGGCAATGCAATGTTTACAGTCTGGTAGCCTGCTTCAGCCATTGTAGTGAACAGGTCATTGTTCAGGGAATCACCTGCTTGCAAGAAAGCTGTATGGTCAGCATCAGGTACTTTGGCTGTTGTTGTAAAATCTATGACACCGCGTTTTGATTCCTTATTATAAAGAATTGCAGTATAAGATGTAAGAGGGGTCAGACCATCTATAACAATGGTGCCATCTTCCAGATTAGCAGAAGTCAAAGTAATACTCTTTACTACAGTTCCGTTAGTGTCTATAATTTCGATGTGGTCAGCAGTGGAATTTGCAGGCCAGTATAGCGTTATCTTGTCATGGCTAACTGAGAATTTCTCAAAGATTTGCTCGGTACGAGTCTTGAATGAGAAATCGCTCATATATCCCCATTTAGATTCCGGAGTATTGGAAGAAAATGCCTTCATACGAATAAAATACTTGCTGTCACTGTATAAACCTTCCAAAGTGTAGGGAGATTTAGTGATAGATTTGTCTTCGCCGTATATAATTGATCCTTTGCCACTTCCCATAGCTACATCATCGTATAAACTATCCAAACTGATTTCAATAATATAATATTCAGTTCCTGGAGTGGTAGACCATGTGAGTTCAGCATCTGTAGCATTAGCTGATACACTCATTTTGGGTACACTGAACAGTCTGTTATAAGATGAATCAGTAGTCCAGTCGTTTGCATCGTCACAAGATATAGTGGCGAATGCTGTCAGGAGCATAAGTGCTCCTGATAAGGCTATATATTTTAGTTTATTTGCTTTCATAACCGTTGTTTTTATGATGTTAGAATCCATAAGAGTTCTGTAACGTTCCATTAGAGTCGGATATTGTAGTGGCTCCGATCGGGAATACGTGTCTGTTGATAACCGGAGTGTTCAAACCTGCACTGATGTATGGCAGATTATCCACAACATTGCTACCGGTTTCTTCGTTCTCAGAGCCCCAGAAGTTTACGCTTTTATAGTCAGTAGTGACTTGTGGCTCTTCGTACCAGCAGATACTTTCGGGATCAATTTCTCCCGGTTTGTCAGCTTTCATTTTATAGTATAACTTTTTAGGGGCTACCTTGATGAGTTCTTTATAAGCAGCTTTAGCCTCTTCTATTTTTTGTGAGAGTAATCCCCAACGTATCAAGTCCCATTTACGGATAGCTTCACCTGCAAATTCCCAGGCACGTTCGTCAACGAGTGCATTGAAAAATTCATCACCACTACTTAAACTATTGACATAGCTGATTGCTTCAGCTTTGTGTGTTTCGGCAAATGCGCGGCTGCGTACTTCTTCAAAAGCTTTTCTTGCGCTTAAGCCACATGTAGGTCCAACAGCATCAGCACCTTGAAGCTCATTCAGTGCTTCTGCATATAGTAATAATACGTCAGAATATCTCATGATAACATTGTTGATACCTGTAGCTACTTTGTCAGCGGATGCTCTTGCTGCATTCAGCCATTTGTCTGTCATCTTGCGGGGATCCCATTTTGCTAAGTATATACCAAAAGGAGAATTTCCCTGCATTGTTTCAATAGTATTGCCATTATCTCCTTCTCTGATATCGAAATTGGCAAAAGTTAAATCACGGCGTTGGTCATTTTTATTAAAGCTCCAGAAGAAGGGAGCTGTAACTTTTACTTTACCACTTGAGTTACCTTTTGCTCCGTAGTAAGTTGTTTTTCCGTTGATGCGGACACCGATGGTATATCCCATTTCTCCGGAGAAACTTACGCCATGTGCTACTTCATATAAATTCTCCTGATAAGTCTGATCTAAAGTTAGCTGGTTCAGTAGATACCATTCGTTTTCATAAGAAGGGTTAAGCTTGTGATAACCGCTGGCAATAATGGCATCTAAGTGTTTCACAGCAAGAGTATAGAGCTCTCTACGTTTTTCTGTGCCCGGACGTTGTGTTGGATAAGTTGCATCGCAATCAGGCATATTTTCATAACCGGATTTAGAACTTTCGCGGATAGAATATCCGGCGTATGTCATGGCAATGCGGGCTAACAAGCCATGGGCAAATCCTTTAGTCATTTTCTCTGTAGTATAGCCGGAAGTTCCTGCCCAAGGCAGATATCCGATTGCTTCTTCCAGATCCGTAATTAGGCGTTCCATGATAACATCACGGTCTGTTTTGCCTAAATAGATGTTAGAGCCGTCGGTATTGGTGGTTTCAAACTTCATAGGTACATCTCCGTAAGTACGGATTAAATCCAGATAAAGCATGGCACGCAATGTCAGTGCTTCTCCTTTGAACATCAACATCTTGCTTCTGGAAGCATTGCCTTCGGCAATCAGTGCACTACCTTCAATACCTTCAACTACAATGTTGGCATTTTCAATAGCTTCGTACATACCTTTCCAGTTATTATTGAGTTTTGACCAACTCAACTGCGGATTGTAGTTGCATGTACCTCGTTCATTATTAGAATTAGAGTTGGTTGCACCCAATCCGTCTACCAATTCGATATCTGAGTTCATTCCGAAATGGATAGGTACTGACTGTACATAGGTTTCATCTTTGGTGAGACCGGCATATACCTTATTTAAGGCTTGTTGGGTGTAGGTGGTTGAATTGAATACAGCATCTCCGGTCATTTCAGAAGGAGAGGTTTGATCTAGGAAGTCGGAACAAGAAGTGAGAATTATCGCACCTATTCCTACTATTGCAAATGATTTAAATATTTTTTTCATAATTCTTCTCTGTCTTTAAAATTAGAATGTAACATTGATACCTCCTACGAATGAACGGCTCTTAGGATATGCAGCATAATCGATACCCGGGGTCATAGGGGTGCTTGTACAACAATCTACTTCAGGATCGGTGCCTGAGTACTTGGTAAAGCAATGTAGATTGTATCCTGTAACATAAATACGGATATTTTGTATATTCAGTTTGCTTACAAGCAGTTTAGGTAATGTATAACCGATTGTAATGTTATTGACGCGCAGGAAAGAACCATCTTCTACAGCCCAGTCAACGAGTGGCATAACCGTAGCGGCAGCAGGATTCCAAATGCTTGATCCTGTATTTACTTCGTTCAGACGGTTGATAGTCCATGCTTCACCATTTGCTTTGATAGAAGCGCTGCTCAGCAAGTTGGTACCTGTTGAAGGATCAATCCAGGAATAGCGATTGGTTGAAGTAAAATGATCATTGATGTTCCAGTTCTTGGATGAACCACTATAAAAACTTGATCCCAGTTTGGTTGCATTTACAATCTTGTTTCCGAGTGAGTAGTTAAAGAAAGCTGTAAAGTCAAAACCTTTCCAACGGGCATTCAGACCAAAACCTCCGGATACGGTAGGTACGGTATTTCCTAAACGTTCTTTCTTATATTCACCATCCTCATTCGCTTTCAGCTTAATGGAACCGGGATATACTTTGCCACCAATAAGAGAGCTACAGTCGTTAACTCCTGCTTTCAGGGCGTAGGTTCCTTTTTCTGCGTCGAAGGTAAAATCATCAGCGGTATAGAAACCATCTGTCTTGTAACCGTATACTTCGCCTAAACGTCCGCCTTCTTCCACTAAGAAGTCCTCGATACCTGCTGCGGCTGTTCCTGCCCAGCTACTGCTTTGCCAGAATGAACTGCCATTTAATTTGTCAATCTTGCCGCGGTTGTATGAGATGTTGAAATTGAAATTCAAGCCGAAATCTTTGGCATCCACTAATACAGCATCCAATTGGAGTTCTACACCTTTGTTAGATGTCTGACCCATGTTCTTGTATTGGTAAGAATAACCGGAACTGGAAGCAATAGTCGTTTTCATCAACAAGTCTTTCGTTGTATTCCAATATACATCAATAGCACCGGACAGGCGATTATTGAAGAAGCCAAAGTCAATACCAGCATTGCGTGAGACGGTTGTTTCCCACTTTAATCCGGGATTGGAGAGTACATTACCGTGTTTCAATACGACTGCTGTTGTTTCATCAAAATAGATACCTTTTTCGGAAGTTCCGGCAACCGAATAAGTGGTGTACATAGAACCACTTGGGATACGATTGTTACCTGCTGTACCATAACTTACGCGAACCTTCAGATTGGATAACCATTCTTTGGCATTATTCATGAAAGCCTCATCGTAGATGC
The DNA here is from genome assembly GCA_900557355.1 of uncultured Bacteroides sp. Lineage (GTDB taxonomy): Bacteria > Bacteroidota > Bacteroidia > Bacteroidales > Bacteroidaceae > Bacteroides. The sequence goes on along the minus strand of USSR01000016.1, from coordinate 2,253 downwards.
GCCATGCGATAGCTCCTGAGGGGAAATAGCCCCATTGGCTGCCTTTGGCAAATTTACTGGAACCATCGGCACGCATTGTGAATGTGAACAAATATTTATCCATCAGTGTGTAGTTGGCACGTCCGAAGAATGAAAGCAAGTTATCTTTAATGCCAATATAAGTGCTGGTAGGGAGCGCTGTTCCGTTACCGAGAGCAGCAAGAATTTCTTTAGTTGTTGCATCTTTACTGAAATCTACGGAGGTTACATATTTTTTTGTATCCTGAGAAGTAGAGACTTCATGTCCGATCATGACATTGAGCCGGTCACGTCCATTAAATAACTTCTTGTTTTCGTATGTCAATGTATTGGCATTTCTCCAGTTTTTATTGTCTGAATTTGTCAGATATGCTTGTGGAAGACCACCATGACCGAATTTGGAGTTTGCTGTCGCTTTATATCCCCATACTTGGTCTGTATCATCAAATTTCCAGCCATATCCGAATTCACTTCTGAACTTTAATCCTTTCAACGGTTCCCAGTTTATACCTACGTTGTAGTCCTGACGGAATCTTCTTTGCTGTTTATAGGTTGCATCTACGCGCTCCAATGGGGTGTAACGCGCATTCGTACTGTTTTCATCATCCTCGGAATCTTCATTTAATGCCTTTACCGGTGCATGAGTGATGGCACGGGCTACTAATGAGTATGCTTTACTGCTTTCATTATCGGCACCCCCGCTCAGACCGTCTATTTTCTGTTGTATCAGACGGGCATTGAAATCAAGGCTTAACCATTTGTTGATTTCCGTATTGATTTTAGCATTGATGTTGTTTTTGGAGTATCCGGAGCCTCTCATGATACTCTTTTCATCATTACGTGCGTAGCTGATGTTGAATTTGGTAGATTTAGTACCGCCGCTTACGCTGATGTTGTATTGCTGTTGATTACCTGTACGACCAAATAATTGATCTTGCCAATTTGAACCTTCTTTGGATTTGTAGATTTCCAGATCTTTATATGCACCGTAAGATGTACCTGACTGATCCAATTCGTATTGATAAAGGCTGAATTCATACGGGTCCAATACACCTACTTGTTTGATTACGTTGCGGAAGCCATAAGATGCACCGAAGTTAACTTGTGTTTTTCCTTCTGCACCGGATTTAGTAGTTATAATAATAACACCGTTGGCACCACGTGCACCGTAGATTGCTGTGGAAGAAGCATCTTTTAGTACGTCTACAGATTGGATATCTGTGGGAGCAATATCACTGATACTGGATACCGGAAAACCATCTACGATATAAAGAGGCGAGTTATCTTGTGAAAGAGAACCACCACCGCGTACACGGATTTTGATATCTGCATCAGGTGAACCTTCAGTTGTTGTAATCTGAACACCGGCCATCTTACCTTGTAATGCTTCTGATGCGCTTGATACAGGTATAGATTCCAATTGTTTGGCACTGACAGAGGCGACCGATCCGGTCAAGTCTTTCTTTTGTACTGTACCATAGCCGATAACCACAACCTCTTCCAAAGCTTGTGCATCATCTTCCATAACAATGTCAACTTTAGTTTTACCTTTTAAGGCTATTTCCTGAGATTTCATTCCCACATAAGAAAATACTAATGTGGCATTGGCGGGAACATTAAGGGAAAAATTACCATCAATATCGGTAATAGTACCATTACCGGCATTTCCTTTCTCTACTACGGAAGCACCGATAACGGTTTCTCCCGTCTTGTCTGTCACAGTACCTGTTACGGCTACATTTTGCGCTGATACGCTAAGCGATATCACGGCTACTAAAAAGAATAGTAACGCGGCGCGCATGTTTTTCATCTTGTTAGACATTCTTTGCATGTTATTAATTTAGTATGATTTTTTTCGTTAGTGTGTTCGTGCACACTGTTAATTCTTTGCTGCAAATGTATAGGGATGTAAAAAGATAAATGTGTAATATCTGTTTTTAGGGTAGTATTTTTTGTTATTTGCTGTCTAATATGCTTTTGTGAATAACCTATATGATGTTATATAACAGAAAAGAGGGGAATTTATTGTTCCCCTCTTGACACTTTAACATATGAACGGCTCACTTAAGTCGTTGTCTCCATGTTTTTAATAACTATTTATTTTATTGCTCTTTTGATGTTAGGATGTACTCTTTGCCTGCACTTGTTTCAATATCATAGACGTAAGTCTGTGCATATTCCGGTATGCAATTTGGAGCATTAGCGGCAATTAATGGCTTTTTGGTGGCCCCGTAT
>USSR01000015.1 GCA_900557355.1 uncultured Bacteroides sp. | reverse complement strand
AACTTCTGACACCAGGCTGTTATGCTATATTTTTGTAGGATTCTCACCACAAGTAATTAGCTTATTCATGAAGGATACGGTGGCTAACGTATATGCTCGAAAATCACGGCTCAAATCACGTATCAAATCTGCAAAAATAGTAAATAAAGAACTGTTTTTAAATCTTTTGGGATAAAACGGTACATTATTTACGGTAATATATTTTTGACAGGTAAAGGCGCATTTCAGTAATTATATGGATAAAACAAGGAATATGCTTGGCGAGATGAAATAACTATACACAATCCATCTTATAAGTTGTGATCAAGAAAAACAATATCAAAACAGATTTGAACAGTCTTCTTAAAAAGGCAAACAATCTACTTTTGCTTATATATTTGGAGAAGTAGCTAATTTGAAACATAATGCTTTAAATATATCTGACGGATACAATTCAGGAACAGATAACAGTTTATTTTTTTATTATATAAGAACATGCAAAAAAAGAATTTATTCGGAATACTTATTTTAATTGCTTATTTCGCTTCCTGTAATCAAATACATAAAACCCACTATGAGAATGGATGGTATCACATCCTATCACAGCAAAAAGACAGTATTGCTAAAGAGTCTATTGTAACAGTAAAAGATTTTGTTTCGTTACGAATGGATTCTGATGAAAATGGGACATGCGTAATTGTGGGGCAAATAAGCAAGCATAAACTAAAAAAATGGGCAAAAGAAACAGAAAAGGCAATTGGCAAACATATAGCTTTTGTACTTGACGATACGGTAATCACAAATCCAAAGGTGAATGCAAGAATTGAAAACGGTGTTTTTCAAATATCGTTACCTCATGGCTACGATTTAAAAAACATATATAATAAAATTAGGAAAGAGAAAATAGATTCTATTGAAAGTATATTCAAAGGTTGGGAGAAAGATTCCATCTATTACTCATCCAAAGAGAAAGCCGATTCAATTGTGTTTGCGATAGACTACTGGGAGGCTTCTGAATGGGTGGATATGTCGGTCAATCCCGAAGATCATTATTGGTGGGGAGATTTAGATACTGCCACCTACAGCAAATTAGAATCTGCCTTATGCGAAGAAATTGCCAAGCCAAATTTCAGCAGCCGTGCAGAAGATTATATGAAGTTGGATACATATAAGAGGTACAAGGCGTATCTTTGCGAAAATGCAGACTATATTAATCTCATGTTTCAAGGTTTCTTGTTTACAGAACCGGCTACCGGACTATGCGGGTTTCTAGTGGATGATATAGTGAGAAGCCGATATCCCACTGCCCCAAGTATTCGGGTAATGACCTTAAAGATAGATAACCAAGATGACGAGATGTTCGCCAAGTTGAAATATCAGAAAGCTATTTGGCGGTTGATGAATAAAGAAAGAGATGCGAAGAGTAACAAGCAATGAGAATGGTAGCTATGAGTAATTTGAAAAACAAAGTATTAACAGCAATGGGTATCATAAAATACTCATTTGGTTTCTGACGATTATTCCTGTCGGTATTCCTTTATGTGCTATTATTGGGCTTATGTATGGTATTAAAAATAAAGATACAATATTTACCAAATGCTCTGCCGTAGCTTTATTTGTTGGAATAGCTTGTATTGTTTATACTCTATTAGTTATAAAATCTACGTAGATTGAAATATTTACCAAATATGTGAATAAAAGATTATCAATAAATATAGGGAAACAAACCAAAGGTGTATGGATATAAATAAGGTTATTAATGATGTCTTCAAAATTGTACTAAATATTTTATTTGTATTTACAAAGAGTTATTTGACAACATAGCACCGCAAATCGCTGAAATTTGCACGGTTGCTAATTCGTTACCTCTATTTCTCAAATACTCTGCTAAAAGTTTATTCTTCAATCGGTTAAATCCAACCGATGAAAATCTAAAATAAAAATACACGATAAAGATATAAAAGAAATCGTGTTTTGTTTAGGTAGATTTTACACCGCTCGATATGCTTAAAAATTATCGTCAAAGTTGTAACGAATAAATCAGCAGCTTCCATACTCTGTTCACTTTCTTGGGAATAACCCAACAGATGCTTGACATCCTCTCCTTTTTTTGGGGGGGTAAAAGTTATTTTTTTCTCCTGAAAATAAAATGGCCTTGGTAGTCTTGAAGTCCTATATCAACTTTTCATATTCATAACTGATTAAATATTTAACTAGTAATATTCGTTACCAGTTATTTAGTGGTGTTCAGATTGCCCCTCTTCATTCACTAACCAATCCTAAATCGTTAATGTGATTCGTCAGTAATTAGCAAATTTCCTTAATATTTAGTCCCTCCAGACTATTATTAAGGCAAGAAAAAACAAATCCGTTTAATTCGGAGGCAAAGTCAACAGTATACAGATAGATGAAATCTCCTTTATAGAACATATCTCCTTTACGGCTTTTAACGAAGTAATACATTTGAAAGACTGTATTCATTTACAACAACTGATCAAAGTTAGGATTAAGGTACTTGCTGCGGATTCAAGCTACACTAATAATATCAATTTAAAAAGTTTTACAAAACACTTCTTTAAGTACAAGGTCTGAGCTATCTAAATTGCTCCATTTCGTAAGATTTGATGGTCAGAACTCAGCCATGAAAGTGCTACCAGATTGAAAGGAAGTTTTAAAATGTAGAAATAATATTATTTACAGACCAGAATAAAAAGCCAGAAACAGGGAAGTGGAAATATTTTGGATTTTCTTTGGAGTACATACGTTCAATGCGGTATGTATGATTGAAAAGGTCACGAAGAAAAAAAAAGAACGGCAGCATAATCTGACTAAAATAAGAGGAGAGAGTGGGTGAACTTCACCTAAAAATGAGGTATATAATGCATGGATGGAAAAAATAGGAATATGTAAATGATATTCTATAAAAAATGGAAGACTGGGGCTTTTCGAAAAAATGAAGAGAAAAAAAATTATATAAAGTGTTTTTTTTATTAACTTATAGGAAAGAACATCTTATGAAAGAGAATCAATTTATTTTTCAAATCATTCGTATTTGTTTGTGTCATAAAAAGTCTTAAAACAAAGTTTATTTGAATATTAGATACTCATTATATCTTTGTGCCTTCAAACAAAGAGTACATTAAATCAGAACAAACAGCCGTTTGCACGAGCATTGAATTTAACTTTATAATAAATCTAGCTGTGTGGTGAGAGATGAGACTGCTAGCGAGATAATCTATTTATTAGAACTTAAGTGCCCCTATTGCATGAGTGAATGTTCAAGAGTATGGCCTGAATGATATCAAATGAGTACAGAAAGCGACTCGAAACGATATGGAAGATAGCTATATGATACCCTCTAAAAGTAAATCTATCAAGAGACGTCAGACGTTTATGACAATGTTTTTTTAACAATACGATGTCACAACACATAGCTTTTGTAGATGAGTTATTTTAAGATAATATTGGTGACAACAACCGACTTTTGTATGGTACCTCATTTCAATATCCTTAAGTTCGTCAGTATCCCCTCGGAAAACGTTTTGTCGTGGACTTGCGAGTACCTATCTCTTGCTGTTCAAGAAATCTTGTGCTATAGAAGATTTATTGTGTATGGTTTGAACACACGTTTTTGATCATCCACAATTATAGTTGAGTGATACCACCTTCAACTTGTAAAAAGAATGTTCCGTTTGTTGGATAAAATACTTTTTGAATTGGCCATCCTTTCTTGATTTTTATAGAATATGCTAAAAATACATTCAATTTTTACTTTGAATGGCTCATTCACTAATTAAGAATAATATTATAGGGAATATATGGTATTTGTGAAATATCATAAAAAGGGTCTTTTTCAAACACTGTTAGGGATACTGTAACAGTCGGTGTTATAATAGTGTATCACTCTATTATGAAGATTGACCATATAATCAGAATTAGCAATGTGAAACATATTTTTTTAAGTTTGATATTGGAATAATATTGTTTTTTTATGCTTTTCGAACAGATGTTAGTTCAATGTGAGATAAAATAATGTTTCATAACACTAAGGTGTTGATTGTTAGATGTATATGAATTGAGGTGTTAGATTTTTAAAATCATTTTATAATTCAAATACAATTTCGCTTTATTATTTTTGCTGGCAAAGAAAAAGTAAGAAAAATCTGACTTTTTTATTTATGAGTACTCATTAGCATTTTATCTATTAATTTAAATTTATCAAAAATGAAAACTAAACCTTTTTTAAAATCGATGGCATTAGTGATTTGTTGCTTAACTTCTTTTGTATTGGTATCATGTGATAAGGATGATGATAAGCCCAATTTAAAAATCAGTCCTAATAAAGTAGAAGTTGCAGTTGGTAAAACGGTTACTGTGTCTGTTAGTAATGGTACTGCACCATATACGACGAAATCAAGTGATGCAAAAATCGCAGTTGCGAAATCAGATAAAAATGCGATTGTAATTACCGGTGTAAAAGATGGTTCAGCAATGATAACTATTACGGACCGGAAGGGAGTTACAGGAAAAGTTGCTGTAACTGTAAGAACTGTAAAAGAGACCCCAAAAACTCCAAAAGGACTGGATTTTGATAAACAATCTATTACTGTGAGTGTTGGAAAAGATGGTATAGTAACAGTAAAAGGTGGTGCACAGCCATATTCTGCCGTTGCGAAAGATGTCAATATTGCTACGGTATCAGTCAAGGAAAATAAAGTCAACATAAGAGGAGTTAAGGCAGGAAAAACTACTATTACAGTTACAGATAAGGATAAGAAAACGGGAACTATCAATGTGACGGTTAAATAGTTTTCTTTTTTTTCTAATTTTATTGTAATGCATAGCGAGTGAGACGAAGATAATTTCGTTATATACTGCTATGCATTTACAATAAGTCTTTGTATATAATGATCTTGCGAGTTATAATTAACCTCAAATTATATGTTAAATATTTTAAATTATGAAATTGATTAAATTGCATTTATTGGTAGCAGCCATGATAATAGTAACATCAGGCTGTGTTGGATCTGGGAAGAAATATAAACAACAAGAAAATAGTGCTGCCGGAGTAGTGGATAGCAAAAACAAAGATTGTTATGGCACCTATGAAGGCATATTACCTTGTGCCGACTGTGGTGGCATCAAAACGACATTGAAAATTAATAGTGATGCAACTTATGATTTGCGGAGTGAGTATCTGGGTGAGGAGAATGGTATTTTTGAAGAGAGCGGTGTATATAATATGATAGGCGAAAACATCATTGAACTGGTTACTCCTTCATCGGGTGCCAAAACATATTATAAAGTTCTCGACGACGCAGTGGTCTTGTCTGACAGTACGGAAATCTTCAACAATAGCGGGCGGCTCGCAGCACAATATATATTGAAAAGACAGTAATGTTTATGTGTGATAGGACATGTGATTTGTTTAAGGTAGGAAATTTTAACATAAAAAGGTGCCTATTATTTCTTGTCTGTATAATGTTATTAGTTGCTTGTGGTGAGAATGATCCGATTGAATCCCGGAATCGACATCCCAGGCAACAGGAAGAATCTCATAGTGAACAATCCGGATCAGTTCCCGCTGTGGCTAAAGAGGATGTTGCAGCTTATTTTAGATTTGATATGTCTAGAGATATAAATGTTGCGTTAGGACTTGTTGAAGCACAGAAAGAGACGCTGCAGATAAACGGGAAAATGATAAAAATAACTGAGGCTGTAGTGAAAAGGAAAGATTATCAAAAAGGCTCATTTGTGCTATATGTTACAGGCACGGTAAATGGTTCACCTTTTAAGAATGAATTCACTTTTACCGGCTTTGTGAGCAAACCTGACGATTATCAAATGGTTAATGGTGCACAAGCTGAGTGGAAAGCAAATGCTGATTATTATGCAAAGCTTGATTTTGATAGCTTTTACAGATTACATAAAGTGAACATGTTTACAATTGAGAATTTAGGCCGGTTAGTGGACTTTTATTCTATAAATGTAGGGGGAGAAAAATATCTTTTTACTCTGGAAGATCTTGAGAAGACGGTTCTTGAAGATATAAAATATGAGCAAAATCAGCTTTCTTTCTATCTTAGGTACAATAATAGTAGGTCTAAAAAAAGAATATCACTTCTGTTTGACAAGAATAAATATTATGAAGGAAAGGTTACTGTAAATACAGATTTTATAAAACAGAAGTATATGAGAGGGATATATGAAAATCCATCTCTATTTAATGGTCACATTTTTTCATATGATGAAAGTGCGTATGCTGTGGAAATCAGTACAACTCTGAAAGAAAAAAGCGACACAGGCAACATGCTTACACTACATTTAAGCATGTATGCAAAGGGTAATGGTGGCTTGTTGCTTGCAGAATTTGATAAAATATTCACCGGTTTTAAACCCTTAAGTGAATTGAAGAATGAGTTGATAGCCTACTCAACACCGGATTTGCATGAGTTTGTGAAAAATAAACTTAAGAATAGTAATTATGGTGATGTGAAAAATAAGTTTTCCAATTCTATAGATAGATGGATACAGTATGTGGAATTTGTAATTAAGGATCATGATTCATTGCAATGGGAAAAGAATAAATGGAGCAAGAACGTCTTGAATGGTCTCTTTTCTTCTGTAAAGGATATATATTTGGATAATGTAAGATTTGAACTTAACTCCGCCCAATTAAAGGAGATTGGCGGAAAGCGTTTTTTGTATATTGTTTTTCAAATGATTGGTGCTAATGATTTGGTATTGACGAGTGACGCTATTCTTTTTAATATGTCCATACACATACCTTCTTCGTTATAAAATGATTTGTGACAAATTGATCCGGTCCAATATTGTGTTTATATTTAAATTGAAATTCACAATGATATCTAAGACAAAAATATTCCTTTTTTTTCTTGCAAGAGCTTTATTTATTAATGCACAACAATAAGAAAAAAAGAGGAAGTAAAAAATGATTCCGTTTACTAACTTCAGGAGGGTAGTAGTAGCCTCTCTCGACCAATAAATATAAAAAAATCTTTCTATTGGAATGAAGACAAGATAAAAGCTGGCATATCTGTACAAGGAAATTGGCGTAACCAAAACTTTCCAGGTACACTTCCGCAAAGAAAGAATATGGTAACCGGAACATTTGAACGCGATTTCGACATCAATCCTTTCTCTTATGCTTTGGGAATGAGCCGTACTTTGCGTCCTCGAAATATCAACGTGAACTGAAGTATTATCGTAACAATTGGACACCGTTCAATTTTAAACGAATTTAAAAACAATTATATGAGAATCGAAGTACTTGATTTTAAAATAATAATGCTCATCGGTCAAAACTTATCAAGAGATCATTACTGAATATTTTCTGGGAGAAGAATCATTTTGGTTTTAGGGGGCATCTTACACAGGCCCTCCAATATGAACAGGAATAAAAATAGGAAGATTTATTATAGCCTGTTATCATACAGCCGGTAACGATGTGTCGATTTATTTGATTCCCATATCAAAATAATCGGGACAATATATTTAATCGTACTTGATCGTAAAATCATCATTTATAGGTATTGCGTACAATTATGCAATCTGCTATCTTTACAACCTAATGGATAATGCAAGAAAAAAGCGGAAATACAGAGCCATAGTGGCATGCTTATTGTTGCTGACTATGATGCCTTTCTTCTTTGTGAAAGCCTTTCATGTTCACAAAGAAGATTTATGTATATCTCATGATGAGCAACAATCTTCCCATCATGATTCTGCCGATAAATGTGCTATCTGCCTGTTCACTTTATCTTCATTTACCGAAGCCGAGAGCTTTGAGTACAATTGCGTTCAGACAGAGAACCCCGTTGAATATCTTATCCAAAAGGAGAAGGACATTACTGTTACTTTTCCCCTATTGTCTCTCCGCGCTCCTCCTGTCCAACTATTACAATCCCTCTCATGGGTTGCATGCATTATAAGATGACATGTGAAAGAGGGATGCTGTGCCCTTTGGTTATCTTAAACAATTTATAACTTCATTACAATTTTCGTAAAGTATGACATTTCATGCATATTTCCAATATGTGTGTCTATTCATTGTCTGGCTGTGTGCAATATCTCCTACAAGGATGTATGCACAGAAATACCGACAGCAATCAGATACACATAGGACACTGTTGGTTGTAGATAAGGAAACCGGACGTCCGATTGAAGGAGCTTACATCTTATTGGAGAATCAACCCCTTGCCAGTTCAACCGGAGGAAGAATCATTATCCCTTGGAAGACAAATTCCAAGGATACAGTTCTTGTACAGAGTTTGGGCTACAAATCTCAATATATATATTTGAGTGAGGCATTCAAAAAGGTGAATATTCAAACAGTATATCTTTATCCGGAGATAAAAATTCTGGAAGAAGTCATTATTACCGGTGAGTGCTCCGGAGTGACTCGGAATACGGTAAGCAACAACCTTACTTCCTTCGCAATCAATCGCGCATTGGGAACTTCTCTCACCTCTCTGCTTGAACAGGTCAGTGGCGTAAGTTCCATCAGTACGGGGACGACAGTTGCCAAACCTGTCATCCAAGGAATGTATGGCAACCGGATATTAATCATAAACAATGGTTCCCGCCAGACAGGCCAACAATGGGGAGTTGATCATGCTCCTGAAGTGGATATGAACGGAAACGCTTCCATTCGGGTGATAAAAGGTTCTGACGCGGTACGATATGGTTCAGAAGCTTTGGGAGGAATTATTGTCATGGAACAGGCTCCCTTACCCTTCCGGAAGAAGGCCTTGAAAGGAAAGACTTCCATACTTTATGGAAGTAATGGTCACCGTTATGTGCTGACCGGACAGTTGGAAGGCACTTTCCCTTTTCTCCGTGACCTTGCCTGGCGAGTACAGGGGACATATTCAAATTCCGGAGACCGTTCCACCGCAAACTATCTTCTAAATAACACTGGAGCCAGAGAACATCATACCTCCGCTTTACTCGGCTATGACCGTGGACGTTTAAGAATAGAAGGATTCTACAGTCACTTTTACAACCGGACGGGAGTAATGTTCAGTGCCCAGATGGGAAGTGAAGATCTGCTGGCAGAACGTATCCGATTGGGACGTCCCCTGTACACAGATCCTTTCACGCGAAGTATCGCATACCCATATCAAAAAGTTACCCATCAGACAGCCATTGGTAAAATGAAGTTCAGTATGCGGAACGCAGGAAATCTTTACTGGCAAAGTTCCTGGCAGAAGGACGACCGACAGGAAAACCGCATCCGGCGTCTGGGTTCCGACATTCCAGCTGTTTCCCTGCACTTAAACTCATTACAAAACTCTCTCTGCTGGAAATTGAATTATAATTCATGGCAAACAGAGGTTGGGGGACAAATTATGTTCATTGATAATCACAGTCAGGCAGGAACAGGTATTGTTCCCGTTATTCCCAACTATACGGAGACACAGATGGGAATATATGGTATCGGGAAGTATAATTACAGTAAAGGAGGAATTGAAGCAGGTATTCGTTTTGACGGACAGGAAACCCGTGCCAGTGGTTATGACTGGACAGGAAGTCTCTATGGAGGAACAAGAAAGTTCAATAACGTATCATACAGTCTGGGAGGTCATCATCATTTCTCTGACCAATGGAAGCTCACCACTAATTTCGGGCTGGCCTGGAGAGCTCCTCACGTGTATGAATTATATAGCAACGGAAATGAACTCGGATCCGGAATGTTTGTCAAAGGAGATTCTACCATGCACTCCGAAAGGAGCTATAAATGGATATCTTCCATCAGTTACAGCAATAAGGTATTCAGTGCCCGAATGGACGGTTACCTGCAATGGATAAGCGGCTATATCTATGATGAACCGAAGAAAGAAACCATCACTGTTATTTCGGGGGTATACCCTGTATTCCAATACAAACAGACCCCGGCTTTCTTTCGCGGAATGGATTTTGACTTTCACTTCATGCCCATAAATTCATGGGATTATCACCTGATTGCTTCTTTTATACGGGCAAATGAACAGACGACAGGAAATTACCTTCCTTATATCCCCTCTTCCCGTTTCAGCCATGACCTCTCATGGCTTCACGAAACCAAATCGCATTCCAAATTACGTTTGAGTATCAGACATCGATTCGTGGCAAAACAGACCCGGTTTGACTCGAATACGGATCTTATTCCCTATACCCCTCCGGCATACCACCTCTTGGGGTTCGCTGCTAGCTTTGAGTGTCCTGTAAAATACGGATACAAACTACAATTCATGATAGCGGCAGACAATATCTTGAACAAAGAATATAAAGAATACACTAACCGTTCACGCTACTATGCACATGACATGGGATCTGATGTACGTTGTGTAGTGAACTGGAGTTTTTGATTTATAACAATTATTATTAACCAAATAAATAAAAAATGAAAACAAATGTATGTAAAATCGCATTGATGTTCCTGATAGGAACAGCTCTTTCGTTGTTGTTCAATTCATGCAGTAAAGATCCTGTAATTCCTGAAAATGAGACAGATAATAAATTGCATGAAGATCCTTCCAAAATGACTATCCGTCTTGTGGAATGTCACCTGCATGCAGACTGGAATGAAATACAGAAAGTCGGTGGACCTCACCAGAATCCGGAATCTCCGGCCAAGCACATGAAACGTATTCAGGAAATAACTTATGAGCTGAAAGCCGGCAAGGGTTGGAGGCTTGCCGAAGGCAGTCAAAGCAAGTTCTACGTGCAGAAAAATGGAGACTACTATACTTATGGGAAATACACCCCGGCTCCCGTTTATTTGATGTTCATCTATTACTATAACGCCAAAGGAGATTTGATGAACAGCCAGTTTATAGAAAACGGGCAGGATAATATTCATCAACATTTCTTCACGCCTGAAAATGTAAAACCCACATTTGACGGTCAGCCGGAAGCCGATGACAATGAACCGCAGAAATTGGTGGATTATCTTTATGTGGACACTACCCCCTGGGACAAGACCAAACATAGCAAGGAAGCTGAAATAACAGGAGACAGTAACCCGATAGGTTTGAAAGGAGTTATCCGTTTTTTGAAAGACCGTAAGGAATTCGACCTGAAAATTCGTCTTTATCACGGCTACAAATCCAAGGGCAATCCGGAAACAGGTACTTTTGATCCGTTCTATAAACCTTCCGGAATATTGATCCAGCGTGGTACATGGGATATCAACCTAAACATTCCGGTAGTGGTGTTCTGGAGCCGTGAAGAGACTGTGGGGGTAGACGAAGACACGAACCCCGAAGGGGTGGAAGAAGACGGGCTTGATGAAAAAAGTAATCGTGCCATACATTCAATTATGGGAACCTTCAATCTTACATGGAAAGAAGCGCTTGAAGAGTTTATAATTTACACTTATAAGTCAGGGGATGTGGAAGCCGGAGCGATTTGGCTTTGAAAATCGGTTTGGACTGCCATAAGTAACCATAAAACTGCCTGTTGTGACATTGGTGCCGGTATTGTTTCAACAGGCAGTTGTTCCTGTTAAACCGTTTCATCTTTTTTTGCAAGAATGAAACGGAAACAAGTGCCATTCGGCAGTGTCTCCAATGAGAACTGCCATAGGGCATTGAAAAGAAAATCATCTCGTGTTATAAACGATTAAATTCATGCTGTTTATTAGAATATTCAATATATTGTGAGATAATGAGTCATAATATTGTAAGATTATAAGAGGATTTGATTCTATGAATATCAGGAAATGGTTATTTACAATTCACATTTAAGATAAAATAGAGATTTTACAATGGAAGGCTATAATAAAAAAGTAATAATGAGTTATTGGACAATTTGCAGGATGAAAACAACGAAAAAAATCTACGTAAAGGTTAGCATTATCTTTTTATTGGGAGGAATTTTACTTTTTTCTTCATGCGAGAAGGAGGAAAATCAAAAGATAGAAGCCAACCGGAAAACATTATTCATGTATTTGCCATGGTCCTCAAATTTGACGAACTATTTTTATAATAACATATCTGACCTGGAAAAATGTATAACGAAAATAGGGCTGAACAATGAGAAAGTAATTGTTTTTATTTCTACCGGTAGTACGGAGGCCATGATGTTTGAAATTGTGTCTTCTCACGGGAGATGTAAACGTGAAATACTTAAAAAATATAAGTCTCCGCCTTTTACGACAATCGATGGGATAACAGCAATTTTAAATGATGTAAAGGCATTTGCTCCGGCTTCTGTTTATACCATGATTATAGGATGTCACGGTATGGGATGGCTTCCTGTTTATGAGATGAAAGTGCGTTCCGCACCTCACATGAAAATGCATTGGGAATATCAGGGTGTTCCATTGACACGTTATTTTGGAGGACTGACCGCCGAATACCAAACAGATATAAAATCTCTAGCCTCCGGTATTGCTAATGCAGGCATGAAAATGGAATATATTCTATTTGATGACTGTTATATGTCATCTATAGAGGTTGCCTATGAATTAAAGGATGTTACAAAATATTTGATTGGTTCTACCAGTGAGATGATGGCATACGGAATGCCTTATGCCGCTATTGGGGAATATTTACTGGGGAATCCCGATTATCAATCGGGATGTGAAGAATTTTACAATTTTTATTCAACCTATGAAATAATGCCTTGTGGGACATTAGCAGTAACGGACTGTTCAGAACTGGAGAATATGGCAGCCATCATAAAAAGTATCAATAGTAAATATTCTTTTGACAAATCCCTGAGGGGAACAATCCAACGTTTAGATGGTTATACTCCTGTAATATTTTATGATTTTGCAGATTATATAACCTCACTCTGTAACGATCCTATATTATTAAACCAATTTAGAGAGCAGCTAAATCATCTTGTTCCATATAAAACCCATACAAAAAATTTCTACACTATGGCCAAAGGTATTATTCCTATCAATACATTTTCCGGTATAACAACATCCGATCCGAGTGACAATCCTATGACTGTGCTGAAAGAAAATACATTATGGTATAAAGCAGCGCATAATTAAAGTTGATAATAAGATGAAGAATACTAAACTCCCAAGCCTGCATATTTTATAACTTTTTGGTTATTGTCTGTTTTTGGAAATGGTATATATAGGAATTGAGAACTATCATGCAGGGAATCATGCAAAAAAAGTATTTATGGTTTCTGTTGAGATACAAAGAATGTAATAATAATTATATTTCTTCTAATAAAAGCTTTCCGCATCGAAATGTGTTTGTTACTCCTAATATTCGCAATATGAAATATAAAATTATAATTGGACTATCAGCTATTCTCTATTTTACAGGTTGTTATAACAGGGAACAGACCCCTCGCCTTAGTGAGGCTGAAAAGCTAATGCAGAACAACCCGGATAGTGCATTAGCAATACTACAAAAACTCAAACCAGAAGGCAACCGGGCTGAACAGGCCAGATATGCATTGCTCTATTCCGAAGCTTTGGAAAAAAAACAAATGAAAGTTACTGACGATTCATTGATCCGCCAGGCTTGGCAATATTATAAACATTACCCCAAAGATTTACGTCACCAGTGTAAAACTCTATATTATTGGGGAAGAATTAAATTACGCACAGGTGATAAACCGGGAGCATTACGTCTTTTTCTCAAAATAGAAAAGAAACTGACAGATACCGATGAATCTTATTACAAAGGGCTTTTATACAGACAGATCGGTGAAGTATATTATAAACAAATGAACTACAGCCGGGCATATCATTATTTCCACGAAGCCAGAAATAATTTCCGCCAATCGGGTGATATCCAGGAGGAGACAAAGGCAACCCTTGACATGGCAGCCGCTACTTTTCACTCAAAAGATATAGAAAAAGCAATAAGGCTGTATTCGGCGGCTCTTGACTTGGCCGATGAACATAATAACAGTAATCTGATAGAAGTCAGCCTTACTAATCTTGCATCACTATATGTGATATCCAAACGGCATATATCCAATGACCTGTTACAGCGAATCGAACTTTCCGCCCGACAGGATACGGTATATGGATATCACACATTGACAGATGTAAGTCTTTTGAAGAATCATATAGACAGTGCACGGTATTATCTGGAGCTTGCAAAGGCGCACACTACTGATATTTGCGACATGGCAGAACTACAATACACTGCATACCATATCGAAGCGCAGGCTAAAAATTTTGAAAAAGCAACGGACAATGTACATCGCTATATCTACTTGAACGATTCAATAATGCGCTCAAACATGCAATTCTCCGCCGGTATGGTCGAGCGGGACTATTTTAAAGAGCGAACAAAATTCGCCCAATACAGAATGAAAAACCGGACTGTCTGGGAAATAGCTATAGCAGCCGCTACCTTTTTTATTATTGGAATTGCCTGGTATATCGTCCGCCAACGTTTACGCATGCAACGTGATCGTACCAACCATTATTTGTTATTGACAGAGAAAGCCAATTCCGAGTACAAGGCTCTTACTGAACGCGTGAAAGAACAGCAGACTACGGAAAGTTATTTAAGAGGATTGGCTGCTTCACGCTTTGACATTGTCGATAAACTTGGAAAGACCTACTATGAACGTGAAAATACAACATCGCAACAGTCAGTCATATTTAATGAAGTAAAGCAGATAATTACAGATTTTGCAGAAAGCAATGAAATACTGCAAGAATTGGAAAAAATCGTAAACACTTGTCATGACAATGCCATGTACAAGCTCAAGGAAGATTTTCCAACTATGAAAGCTTCCGACACCAGGTTATTATGCTATATTTTTGTAGGATTTTCACCGCAAGTAATTAGCTTATTCATGAAGGATACGGTGGCTAATGTATACGCTCGCAAGTCACGGCTCAAATCACGTATTAAATCTACGGAAACAGCTAATAAAGAATTATTCTTAAGCCTTCTGGGATAGGTATTTCAACTTTATACTAGGTTCCAATGACTAATGCATCATCCGGTAATTAAATCTAGAATATGTTCAGATTGTTTTTGCCATAATACCGGAATGATGTAATTGTAGAATGGTTTTGTCATGGAGGTAAGCCATAACAGGTTTAATTCTCCTGGGAGGTATGTCCGGAAAGTATGAAGATGCTTTCATTATAATATCTGTTACTATTCCAGTCAATTGTCAGAAACTTATTGATTGCCCTATATTTTTTAAGGTTGTAAATCATCTGTTAGCGTCGTGTTAGAAAAATAAGAAGAACGAAGTCTTTATGTTTCTGTATTATAATGTTTTATGCAATGCGGACGTTAGATTTGTGGTTTCATTTTGTAACTCGTGATTTATGTGTTATTACTTTTGCAACCAGGAAAAACAAAACAGATGTGATAATATAAAACTGTTTCTTGTTCATTAAAATACTTCATTTTTACAGGTTGCACGTAGAATAAGAACAGTCTTATTATGATGACACAGCTTTTCATCCGTTTACTTTGGGTGCATGTTTTGTTTATCCACTTAAAGTTTGAGTTATCCTAGTTTGAATTATGAATTTGAATAGAAAAAAGTACTTTTTATGTTTTGCCTGTGTCTTGGCCTGCCTTGTGTATTCAGACAAGGTTTCCGCGCAGTTTTATTCTGTCAGAACCAATCTGGTGGGTTTAGGTACGGGGAATCTGAATGTGGAGGGTTCCATGGCTTTTTCCACGCATTGGTCCGCCCATCTTCCCGTACAGTACAATCCTTTCCGTCTTTGGGATGACGGCAAGCTTAAAAACTTCACAGTCCAGCCTGGTGTGCGTTATTGGATGCGCGAAACTTACGGAAGGGGTTGTTTTATCGGGCTCCACGGTGTGTTCTCCATATATAATGCGGGTGGTCTGTTCGGACATCGCTACCGTTACGAAGGCACAGCTTTCGGCGGCGGGCTTTCTGCGGGGCTGGTGCGCCCCCTTTCGCGTCGCTGGAATCTGGAGTTCGAACTGGGTCTCGGTGTTGTCTGGGCCGACTGGGAACGTTACCGTTGCGTGAACTGCGGTAAGCGTACCGGCAAGGGCTCCGGTGTCTATGTGACACCCACACGTACCGCCGTTAATCTGGTTTATCTTTTCTGAAACCATCTTATCTGTTGAAACAAGATATAAAAAGTTGAATGATGAATAAGTATCTCAAATCCCACATAACGGCCGCCGCTTTCTGCGCGGGAGTGTTACTGGCCGTGTCCTGTTCCACTTCCCGCGAACCGCGGACTATGCGGCTGTTTATGCAGTCCGGCCGTCCTAATATTTTTCTTCCCCACGAGGAGAGCGCACCTTCCGGAGTGCTTGCCGAACAGGTGGGGTTCACCACTTCTTCGGACACTCTTCCCGGTGAGTTCGAAGAGGTCTCCGACAGTACGGATGACGTATGGAAAACCATACACCTGGGCGGTGTTGACATCGTCGCTGCACGCACGGTCGTCAAGCAGGTCACCATGCGGGAAGGTTCCGTGCGTTTGGAATTCAATATCCATGTCCCTTCCCTCCTGATTGACAGTTACTGGCGTGTCACACTCACCCCGATGCTCTGCACCTCTGACAGTTCAGGCTTCCCGCTACCACCTGTTGTGCTTTCCGGTTCTTCCTTTACCCGCATGCAGGAAGCGGACTATAAGGCGTACAGGCTGTTTCTTAATGGAATTGTCGATCCTTCGGCTTATGATAGTGTGTATCTTGACCGTAAAGGCATCAATAAGGATATCGCCTGCCGGCAGAGGTTCTTCTATGAACTTTACGGCAAGGAGCGCGACCGTCAGCTTGCCTACGAGAAGTGGAAACGCCTTGCCCTTGAACGCCAGAATTTCTGGAACACGCGTACGCAGGCCAACCGTGCGACACTCCGTCACCGCCTGGAACGCAAGCGGATCGAAGAAAGCGTACGGCGCTATGTGGCTGGTCGTGACACGCTCGGGTTGTGGGCCTCCTATGACCGTAAATATCATCGTACGGCCTCCTTTTGGCCGATGTACCGGCTGGAACGCGAGCTTACCGCCGATCGTGTACCTTCGAAATTCCGTGACCTTTATAACGGGGGGGCGCAGCCTGTCCAACATACACAACTATGTCCTCACCGCCACCGATTCGATGGACATCTCCCGCCACCGTTATTTCTACGACCGGATTGCCGAAAATGAGATGAATGACCGTAACCGTGATGAAATCCGCCGGCGTATGATTCCCTTCCCCTATATCGACTCCGTGATGGTCCGCCAGAATTCGGATTCAGTTTCCGGACATGATTATATCTACAACTATGTATATTCTCTGCCCGTCACCGATGGAATGAAAAAGCTCCGTGTGCGGCTAGAGTCTATCGTGGAAGCCACCGACCGCAGCACATGGCGGCCTGCCGCCTCGGACACGCTGCTCTTCATTGTGGCCTCGCTTAGCGACCTGGTTGACCGTTCCGCTCTGGACCAATATGTCATAGCTTCTGCGGAGACAGACTCTCTTGCGGCAAGCGGTCCCGTATATACTCCGCAGGGAGAAGAGTATGCCGAAGCCTTGCGGCTCCTTTCAGAGCGACAATACCGGCAAGCCTTGCCGATATTGGAAAAACGGCCTGACTATAACACCGCCCTTTGCCTGACACAGCTCGGTTATCATAAAGAGGCTTCCGCTCTTTTAGACCAGTTACCCGTAGATTCCCGCAAGGAATACCTGCATGCTGTGGTAAGCGCCCGGCAGGGCGATGATTACTTAGCAGTGGAACATATGCTTGCGGCCTGCCGCATGAATCCCAATCTTGTCCTGCGTATTCCCCTGGATCCGGAACTGTCGGACCTCATTCCCAAGTTCTTCGGGCTCCGTATGGAACTGGACAGGATAGCGGAAGGGAAATAGTAAAAAGTAGAAAGAACAAAACAGGAAAAAAAGTATAAGTACGAATTAAATATTAACAAGTGTTTTATTAGTGTTTATTTTTTTATTAACAATTTAATTACAATGATTATGAAAAAAAGTTTGTTAAGCGTGTTTACAATGGTTGCTATGGCTGCAGCATTCACCGCGTGCAGTAACGATGACATCGAAGTGCCTGACGTAAAGAACGGGGAAGCGAGAAGCGTATTCATGAAGCTGGAGTTGCCGACGCTGACGAGATCGACCGAGCCTCCTGTAGCCTCGGGAACGGTTGCTACGGTAAGTAATCTGCATGTATACTTCCATGACGGGACCAGCATTCTGAAATATGTGAACGCGACTACAACCACTCCCATCACGATTGCGAATCTGACTACCGGTACCCAAATAACGGATGTACCCGCGGCGGCTACCACTGTAACGGTATGTGGTAATATTCCTGCCGGAACTTCATTGCCTACAGGTGGAACCGTAGCTGCATTGAAAGCTGTACAACTGGAAATCACAAGCCAGTCTGCAGTTGCGGATGTGGTGTTGAGCGGCGATGACAAACCCCTGCAGACATGGACTACCGGTAGTCCGGCCCTGCCTTATGCCCCTGGAATAACGGACGGTGACAAGTATGCCGAAGTGGAAATCGGTCCTGCCGTGGCACGTGTCGAAATCGAAGGTCTGGCGACTACGGCCTCCAGTGCGGTGGATGGTTTTACGCTGGAAGGAATCTATGTGAATAACTTCTTTGAAAAGTTCAACCTGGCCGGTACCGTTGTGGGAACGAAAGTACAATATGGTGCTACTCCTGCTGCCTATGCTCAAGGACAGGGGCTTTACACCCCTGCTAACGCTGGAAAACTCTTTGACCAGTCTGCCGTCGCTGCTACAGGTATCCCAAAGGAAGTCATTCCGCCAACTGCAGGGCAACGTTGGGCATATCAGGTTGTTCCTAACGGTAACAGTACTGACGCGAACGAGCAACTCCAGCTCGTATTTAAGTTGAGTAATTTGGCTGCTAAGGCCGGCAGCAGCGTGAATTTCGGCACAGGTGACCAGTTTATCACCGTGAGAGGATTCAAAGATGGCAGTGGCAATATTGTAGAACTGGAAAAAGGAAAGATTTATACTATCTCGAAAGCCGACTTTACATTTGACGAGAGCAACCTTTCCACAATACCTAATACCAGTGCTGTCAGCGTTTGGTTGAAGGTGACGGTAAAAGCCTGGACGGTCGTTCCTGTCAAGCCTAATCTCTAACTGTCATACCATCAAGGTATATTGTATTTGTTTGTTTCTTTTACAAGTCCGTTTGCGTAGAGGAGATTTTTAGCTCATTTTACTAGTTCACCAGTTCCTCTCGCACGGCGGAATGTAAGCAGGTCGTGGGTGTCTTTTGCCCTGACCTCACGACCTGTATTTCTATAACCTGTTAAATCATAACACGTATATTCATATAAAGTCATAACCACAGTTATTCACCTAAAAGATACTACGCATGAAATTGTATAAAGCTATACGCTTCCTGATGCTTTCCGGTATTTTAACCTTAGTCTTGTCGAGGTGCATCAGGGAGTCCCTGGAGGGCTGCCCTCTGGATACCCTGTTACGATTTACCTACAAGCCTCGCGGCTCTGCCGCTGACCTTTTCGGAGAGCGTGTTCAGAGGGTGAGGCTGTGTGTGTACCGTCCCGATGGCAGTATTGAGCATATGCAGACGCTGGAGAAGAGTGAACTTGACCGTTTGCAGGGTGTTGAGATGTATCTGCCGCAGGGAAACTACACTGTCGTGCTCTGGGCGAATGCTTCGGATGCACAGACCAAGCTCGGCGGCTTTTCCGAAGGAGAAACCATAAGGAACCTTTCCGCCTCACACCCGCATGCGGAGACTTCCGCTTCCATCCCCACGCTTGATCGGCTTCTTTTCGCTGTCACGCCACTTACGGTCAGTGAGCACGAGACTGGAGACCATACTGTCAATTTCAGCCCCGGCACTATCCGTGTAAGTCTTCACCTTGATGGTGTGAGCGTGCAGCCTGTGGTACACATCACGGGCATGGAGTCAGCCTTGCGACCGGTGTTCGACGAAACCTCGGGCACATGGCGTCTCCAGTCCGTAAGCCGGAACAAGACATTCCAGCCTGCCGTAGCATATGATGTCACCAACCGCCATGCTAATGCCACGACTGACATCCCCCGTTTCAAGGCCGATACCCCCGGCATGGTGGAAATTATCGATCCCACCACGGGAAACCATATCGTGCCCCCGATTTCGTTGGCAGGGCTTATTGCCCGCTACCACATACCGATGGAGGAAGATATTGAAGTAACCATTCCTATCGAGATTACCTTTACAAACGGTCATGCGAAAATAACGATCAGGAATTGGGAAAATCAGAATGTAAAACCCGGAGGAGTGTAAAAAACGCACCGGTCAATCATGAAATGCAAATCATAAAACAATATATTATGCCAAGTAGTTCAATCATCATACCGTTCCGCAACCTGCTGTCGGTCCTGTTATTACTGCCGCTCGTACTTTCGTGCCGGCAAGACGAACTCATTCTTCCTGTTCCGCCCGTGTCCGGCAAAGGTGAGACGGCCGAAGTGACACTTTCTGTCAGGATTCCCGATTTCCGGGCGGCGAATACTCGTGGTGTAGACGAGAAAGGGATAACAGAGATTACCGTACTGATGTTTGCCGATGAAGGCGGTACGGAGAAAGTCAAGGTGAAATATGATATTCTGGGCAGCTCGTTGCATACACTTTCAGGCTCTTCGGATACGAAATACTTCTCTGTGCCCGTTATTGCGGGCAGATACAAACGTATAGCTCTCATAGCTAATGCCCAAACAGAACTGGCAAATATAACAGCCGGTTCCACCTATGATGCTCTTAAGCAAGTGGAAGTCGTGGGTAGGTTCGGACAAGAAGGTACGGGCACATACATACCCATGTACGGCGAGCATGCCCCGGCGGGAGGCTTTGAACTGAAAGCCGGTGTGTCGCAAACCATTGCGCAGGAAATACCGCTTATCCGCATGCTGGCGAAGGTGGATATCATCAATCCTACAACTTCGGGAGCCACGACAGCTGCGGGAAAGGTTTACTTCGTCAATTCCGTAGGCAACGGACGCGTTTGGGTAGATCTTGCTACATACAATACCACCGCTTCACAGTCGGGATACATGACTCCCACACTGCCTGCCACATCGCAGCCAGCAGTCAGTGGCGGGCACCCGCTTGAGGGAACTGCAAACACCGCATCTCCGAATGTCATCACTTATTATTTGAATGAACAGTCGGCTATCTCCGGCGGCAGCCGTCCTTGTATAGTTATAAATCTTGCCTATCAAGGAAGAGAATACTACTACTGAATGGATTATACATGGGACGGTATCAAGGGCGGTGGCACGAGTCCTTACGAAAAGGGTAAATACATGCCCATTCTGCGCAACCACCGCTATATTTTCACCATCAAGGAAGTGAAAGGGCCGGGGTTTGCCACTTTGAACGAGGCTGTAACCAGCCCGGACAACTTTACCAACCATAACATCGTAGTAGTGCCCATCGTGATAGACGCATTCACAGATATAACGTTCAATGAATCGGGGCATTTCTTGGCAGTGACCCGAACGGCGATGACACTTCAAGGCAAGCACGATGCCACAAGCACACAGAACAAATTTTCTGTGCGCACCAATTACCCCAGTGGGTGGAAGGTCGGTGCCTATAATGCCGACGGAACAACAATTTCAGTTTCTAATTCATGGCTGAAACCCAGTCAAAACAGTGGGGCGGCTGGCGCCACTCTCACCAATCCGGTTACGGAGGAATTGCAGGCCATCACGAATGGCAAGGGATTCAAGGATGGTTATCTGTAGATACGGGCTGGACGACTTTATACTAAAATCAATATTAAGCAGATCGGTACGCCTTTGGATTATGTTGCCGAATATAACCTCGCCGGTGGCTCTATCTATAATTCTCCTTTCATTTCTTCCGTTCCTCCGGGTATTTCTCCCACTGCAGCCCAGACTGACCCTAATCTTCATTGGGCTTCGAGCCATAGCAATGACCAATCCGGTTATTATAATTGGTACGTGCTCACAGGAGAGAATAATGATACTTACAATCCAAATGCCAAGAAGCTCTTTGATGATGTCTTTTTTAAACTGGGGCATCCCGGTTATGGTTACCACCTGCCTTCCCGCTGGGAGTTGACGGGCGTTTTCTCCTACAGCGGTAATACCCAATATGATTCCCCTACTAATACTTCTAATGTCAACGAGGCTATTGAGTTCGGTGGCATCAAAAAAACTTTCGCCAACGATTATTTCTCTTCGGGTAACGGTGTTTGTTACGCTCTGCGTTTCAAACAAGGTACCGGTAATCCTATCGATGATTCTTCCCTATCCGATTTCCCTCTTGCTACTGATAATAATATGGTTTGTGCTTACCGTTACACCCGCGTGGGTTCGTTTGCCAACCATGACTTTACTTCCCTATTGAAAGTGGATTGTGTTTACTTGGGCAGCGCATTTACAGGAAACATTAGCACTATCAATAATGATTCTTGGTGGGATAGCCATACTTCCGAGGCTGTCGTTCGTATTTTTCCGGCTGCCGGTTATATCTCCTTCCCAACGTTCATTTCGAGTGGTTTGCTCGAAGCCCGAGGCGAATATGGTCGGTATTGGTCGAGCACGGAGTTTCCCAGCCTCCTCGGCAATGCTTGGAACGTGTCTTTCTACTCGTACTCTGCGTTCGCGAACTACAGAGACGTTAAACACCACGGGTTTTCCGTTCGTCTGTTCGCCGATAAATAAGTAAAACGGTATATGACCGATGCAATTTAGTTTGTAAGAAAGTTGATATAAAAAATAGATATATTACTAAAAAAAGAAGAAAAATGAATATAGGATTTCAGACTTCCGGTTTATCCGGTTTCACCCGTGTGGCATATCTGTGGAGGCGACATGCCTCAGCTGTGCTGTGGATTGCAATGGCGGCGCTCCTTCCGACCGCTTGCAGTGATGATGCGGAGCAGTCGGTGCCGCAAGCGAACGGACATACAGCCGTTATTTACCTGAACTTTAAAACCGGTGCTTCAAAACAGGCTGCTGAAATGAACACCTCGCAAAGTTCCGAAACGCGTGCGCCGCTGACACGTGCTATAGATGAAAATGGAATCAATACTGTAGATGTACTTTCATTCAAGGTTGATCCTGCAGATCCTACGAATATAAAGAAAGGTACATTCTTCTACCGTGCACAGGGTACATACGATATCGGCACACAAACCGTACGTGTACAGCTGATGGGAGCTCCCGAACATCAGACACTCGTGGTGCTTGCCAATGTCCGTGAGCAGGTGAATACCCTTGCTGCTGCATTCGGAGAACAGAAAGAGGGGGTAATGAACCGCCTGGCATTCGATGTCGGAACGGATGCCGCACCCGACTTTACGAATGGCATACCCATGTGGGGCGAGCTTCCCAACCAAGCGGTGGGCGAAGGTTTCTCTCCCTCTGGCGCTCCCCAAGAGGTGACGATGATACGTGCGGTAGCTAAGTTCACGCTTATCAATCCTCTTGAATCCGACCTAAAAGGCTTTTTCTATTATTACAACGATCTGCGGCTGTACAATTACCGGGCAAAAGGACGCATTGCACCGGACAACTATAATGTGACGGGCAAGCAAGTGAATACTCCCACCGTACCCGTCGGGGCACGGCAGACACGGGGTACATTCACCTCATTGAACAGCGATGTGTCACCCGGGAATATCGGTATTTTCAACGGCTCACAAAAGACGTTCTACCTGTGCGAGGTGGACAACAAGAACCGCCCCTCGGGCGGGAATGCGCTGGACGACCTTTG
This sequence comes from uncultured Bacteroides sp., assembly GCA_900557355.1. Classification (GTDB taxonomy): domain Bacteria; phylum Bacteroidota; class Bacteroidia; order Bacteroidales; family Bacteroidaceae; genus Bacteroides. The sequence goes on along the minus strand of USSR01000015.1, from coordinate 1,862 downwards.
TCTGGTTATGCACGTGAAGCCGTATCTCACCGGCTCTAAGCCGTCGGTAGACGGTTACTACCGCCTCGACTTCAAGGACTACGGTTCGGGAGTGCCGATGGATATTCTGCGTAATCATGAATATAAAGTACAAGTGGAAAGTGTGGACGGGTTGCCGGCCCAAACTCCCGAGGAAGCTTTCAAAGGAAACCATACCCTTAAATGCCGTATCGTGCCGTGGAACGAGGTACAAGAAGAAGTAATAGTACGAGGGAACAAACGGCTGACGGTGGACAAACGGGTGTTCGCTTTTGACGGTGATATCCAAATAGGTGTCGCTTCATTACCCGTAAATATAACTACAGAGAATACCAATTGGCAAATAACCGGAAAACCTTCATGGATTTCACTCAGCCAAACCTCGGGTACAGCGGGAGTACCAGCCACGGTTACTATTTCGGCAAACAGTAAGAACTTTACCCAGAATATGCGTAGTGCTGTCCTTTCCATACGAACAGGAAATTCTGCTAACGAATTGGAATATCGTTTGCATGTAAGCCAGCAACCGGCTTGTGGTTTCGGAAATTCCATGAAACTTATGCGTATCGGTGGCAGTAACTATCAGACTACCCGTATGGGTAATGGTGGTGTTTGTTGGATGATAGACGCCAGTAGGGAAGGAGGTCCTAATATGGCTGCTCGTCCTCGTTCATATTCTTTGGCACCAGCTATGGTCGGACCCATTTATTATGGCAGTATTCCCCAACGTGCCTGCCCCGATGGCTGGCGACTCCCTACGGCTTGGGAGGTTATTAATCTGATACAGTCTATAACAGGCTCTTATCCTGTTGTATTTACTCGATTGATAGAAAGCGGTGCGGGAATAGCTAAGTCTTTTCCAGCCATATCTGCCCCCGATGGTGGATATGAAGAAGGCGTTTTAGCTATCTGGACACAAACTCCAATGATATATTCATCACCTCAACGACATTCTCCTGCCTCTGTATTACATACAGGAATATATTGGAATCCTGATATCGGAGCTGGAAAAACAGCGCCCACATATAGGGTTAATCGTAATAGATGGGCCTTAATGCATGGTGCCGGTAATGACATTCATAGTCCGGCCGGGTTACCTGCAGGGTTTAATGAATATTATGGTTATCATTATCTGCTGGGCGGTAGTGTCCGTTGTGTGCATGACCAGTAATTTAACCATTAAACAAACAGCACCATGAAACGATCAACTGTTTTAGTCTTTTTGTTTGGACTGTTTTTGGGGGGCTGTGGCAGTTCCCGTCAGGGCGGTGAAGAGGCGGAAGTTGTGCGACATTACGAATGTCTGCTGCGCGCCCTTGCAACAGATGATTCATAACTCTGGCGTTATTTTCATCTATTACATCTTGATATTCACTTCTTTCTATTACTCTGCCATTTTGATTTTGAGTACATTTTTCTCTTATTGAGCAATTTACACAAGCTGATGTTTTATATACTTTTGATCTATAATTGGGACGGATTCTCCATTTCCCTGTTGTTGTCATTTGTTCTCCACAAGGGCAGATATAATAATCTCCGTCATTTATATAATGAAATTCAGCCAGTGGTATGGAATTCGAATTAGGTGATGTTGATGGCATAGGCGATGAATAAGTACATATTCCTGAATATTTACAGGCTTGTAGTTGGTCGCCGCTAGTATAACCGGCATCGCTAAGTGTGTTGAACGAATCTAATTGTAGTAGTTCCTGGACGGTCAATGCCGCTGTTGATAGTTCTCTTTTATCAGTTGATGCTCCAATATGAGAGTGAACCAATAATTTGTGTTTACTATCAAAGGCTGCTTGAACCGCATATTCAACTCCTGATACATTATTGGTTAG
>USSR01000014.1 GCA_900557355.1 uncultured Bacteroides sp. | reverse complement strand
TTTTTTATACCATAGGAGCTGTAATATCGTACGTAAAGAATAGAATTTTGTCTTTTCTACTTCAATTATCAGACAAATTCCAGCATTAACAATCATAGTTCATAATAACAATAGTTTGATATAAGGATAAAAATGCATCCTTTATATACAAATTTGCAGGTGAATACTCTCCCAATCCACTTCCTTTGTAGAAAGAAAATATTCAATCTTTATAACAATATAATTATGAAAAACTTATTTTATGCGCTTACATTTTTTAGTTTTGTCACAGCTTGTAGTGATAATTCAGTCCAAAATCCAACACCACCTCCCGTGTCTGATAATGGTGATAACAATAATATGCAAGTTGTTGAGTTTCTAAGAAATCGTGCTATGGTGGCAAGTTATAACACTATCTTTCCTAATAAAGAAACAGAAAGAATAGAAAGAAAAGGCGTACTACTCAGCTGGAGATGGCTTTCCACCGATCCGGACGATATTGGTTTTGATATCTACCGCAAAGAAGGTAACTATAAATTCCAAAAGCTAAACAAAACTCCGATTATCAATAGTTCTAATTACAAAGATTTAACAGCAAACATTAATAAGATTCTCAAATACGAAGTTCGACAAGCAAATACCAATAATATTTTATGTTCATGTAACTTTACTCCGGAAATGGCACAGAACTTTTACCGGACGGTCCCATTAAACAATAATAATCTGCCATATCCCGATTTAGTATATAAAGCTTCGGATGCAGCTATTGGCGATTTAGACGGCGACGGAGATTATGAATTGGTTCTGAAACGTGAAGTGTCACCTCTTGACAATGGTAGCACGGGAATTGGAATTACTCCCGGAAGTTGCCTGTTAGAAGCATACAAGCTAACAACCGGGACATTTTTATGGCGTATCGATTTAGGCTCTAATATCCGGCAAGGTATTCATTATACTCCCTTCATTGTATATGACCTGAATGGAGATGGCAAGGCGGAGATCGCAGTCCGCACCTCCGAAGGTACCGTTTTCGGGGACGGAACGAAAATAGGCGATGTCAACCAAGATGGAATAACCGACTATGTAGACAGGGCTCCCCAAAGTGCCACTTATGGCAGAATTATCACAGGGCCGGAATTCTTATCTATCATTGAAGGCAGAACCGGAAAGGAAGTAGCCCGAACCGACTATATCTACCGTGGTGAAAAAAATAAATGGGTGACATATTGGGGAGATAATTGGGCAAACAGGATGGATCGTTTTCTGATGGGAGTCGGACACTTCAGATCTCAAAAAGGAATTCCAAGCCTACTCATGTGCAGAGGATATTATAAGAACTACCAGATTGTAGCTTTAGATTTTACTGATAACAAAATAACAGAGCGATGGCATTTTGATACAGCTGACAACTATTCGGATTATATAGGGCAAGGTAATCATAATTTAGCAGTCGGAGATATAGATGATGACGGAAAAGACGAAGTCTTATATGGGGCATGTGTCATAGACCATAACGGTAAAGGGCTATATAGCACAAAATTAGGACATGGTGATGCCATGCATTTGGGCAAATTTGATCCTACACAGGAAGGGTATCAAGTAGTAGTCTGCCATGAAGAACCCAAGGAGTATGGAAATATTGGAACAGAATTCCGGGATGCCAGAACGGGCAGGATATTACATTATATTCCCGGAAACGGCAAGGACGTAGGACGTTGTATGGTCGCAGATGTTGATCCGGACAGTCCCGGATGTGAATATTGGTCGTCAGAACCGGACGGTGTCATGTATTCCTGCAAAGGAAATGAACTGACAGGTAAAAGGGCACCTATAGCCAAAGGTGGTGATACATCATACAATATGACAATCTGGTGGAGTGGATCATTAAACAGGCAAATGCTTGATTACCTCGTTATTCACAGCTATACCGACGGACGTTTGTTCAATGGCAGCGATTGGGGTGTAAAAACAGCCAGCGGAACCAAAAACAATGCCTGTTTTTATGGCGATATTTGGGGAGACTGGCGGGAAGAAGTTATCTTCGTTGATGAAAATGATACAGAGCTAAGAATCTTTACTACTGATTTTGAAACCGACTATCGTTTCCATCCTCTAATGGACGACCATTTATATCGTTTAAGCGCTACACATCAGAACATAGGTTACAACCAGCCCACTCATCCGGGTTACTATATCGGTTCTGACTTGAACAAATAAAAAAGAAAGGCGTGTATGCTTTCCGCAAAGAACATACACGCTTTTTATAAAACTAACCCTATTCAAAACTCTATCATTTCCTTACCTCAATAAATATCAGAAAGCAAATACATATCGGGAGCTTACTCCAGGTCTGTCGTATTTCAATCCATCAACTTTGGTACTTCCACTGCTTGTCAACTGTACTCCAAATATACTTGTATTATTACGCTCTGTAGACGACCAATAATACATGTCATTTTTCAGTCCGTCACTACCTGTTATTTTTCCCAACTGCGTATTCATCGTTTCCCAATTAGTTACCATTGCCCTCAAATCACCGACAGAAGGAATAAACCAACCGGAAGAAATACTCGGAGCAACCAAATTATAGTTATTCAAGGAATTCACTAAAAGTGACTTATTCTTTGCTTCCGCATATTTTTTAATTACTTCCGTGTGATTATACCCTAATCGCTGATCCCTCGACGTACCATTCAATGTTCCGGTAGACGCCGATCCATCCCATCCCATCGGACTTAAATCAATATAGGAATTTCTTTCGGCAAACTCTGTACGATACCAAACTCTTATTTCATCTTTCTCCCCAAAAACAATATTGGTATTCTCTTTCAGCCCCAAAACCAATCCATGGGTACAGCCCGGATGATCACGCAATAATGCATCCTGACGTTCAGAATAAGTAAATTCATTATCTTCTGTAAAAGGATATAACACAGAAGGCATCGGATTACCAACAAAATAAACGACTCCTACACAATCATCGCTAACAGGAGCATTATCGTCAACAGAAGCCAACGCGCCATTAGAATATATCAGATCACCCACTTTCAACTCATGATCCACAGTTTGCAGTCCTCCGTCTATCTCACAATAAATATACTCTCCGGCTTTCAACTTTGTCGCATCTATCGAGTATTTTTTAAGCCCGTTGTCTACTGAACTGATAAAACTTCCTCCTATTTGCTCTACTTTTTTTGTCGGATTTACCAAAACACGGTAAGTCGTTGTTTCCTTATCATAATAAGGAATGATCACCTGCTCACCAATAGAAAATTTCACCTCTCTCAAAGATACACTGTAAGATGGCAGTTCAGGAGAAACCTCATTAGTGAAATTATAAGTAACAGAAGGCAGTTCGGCTACCATCAAGGCCATCCGATGATTCATTACAAAAGTTATTGTACTTCCGTCTGCTGAAGCCTCCCCTGTCATTAAATCATTATTTGTATATCTGTCACCACTCAGATCTGTGTCAACAGTCCAGTTCCCCACAATCGTTTCAAACGGATCCTCCTTCGTCATATCTATAGTTATATTTTCCTTATAAGGATAATACGCATAAAAAGTCACGGTTTCCAAATCTTCCGTACACGAAAGACGTCCTCCGTCAATTCCCCATATTCCATCATTATACGTCGCAAGGACATTTTTAATGAAAACTTCCTTATCACTATTTACCGCAAAAATACCAATCGCATCCCCGTCCGAAAAAGTTGTCTTGTAAGTCACATCAGTGACAGCACGACTTACATTGCCATTTTGTTGAATACTGGAATCAACCACCTCAATCTTTAATATATTACTATTGACGGCCAGCTTGGCATCCTCATCCTGCGAACATGCCACCATCAGAAAAGAACCGAGCAATACATAAATTACAAAAATGAATTTACAATATCTCATAATATTTCTTCTTTTAAATGTTTAATTATCATATAACTCCATACTTATTGACCTGCCCCCCTGACTCACAATAGTTTGAGTATTTCCCCCATCCCATTGTACATCTCCTGGTTCAACTCCTGTAATAGTATTACCGTCACTTGTATTAATTTCCTGACGATCTCCTTCAACCCATCCCTGAACTTCTCCAGATTCGACAGTTACATAAATCGTTTCATCCCTCTCACTGATTATTACAGTGTACGGATGTATGTGTCCGGGAACCAGGTCCATCTCACCAATCTTCTTGATAAAAGATTTCCCGCCCATTTCTATCTCAAAAGTAACCTCTGAAACTTTTTGAGGAAATACAATCAATGAAGTCCGCATATTTTCACCGGCCATAACCTTCTGAGATAACGCCAAAGCCGGTGCATCTTCGACAACAGCGGTCGTGCCGTCTATTGTATTGAAAGTTCCTTTAAGTTTCAAGCCAATCAACGTATAAGTTATGTCATCCAACGTCAAACCGTCTTTTCCTTCAAAAGAAAAATCAATCCTGCTCATCTGATGCGAAAAAGCAAAGTTGACATCCGGATTGTTCCGTCCGGCTTCCGTAGTCGCATAAAGAAAATCAATGGACATTTGCTTTTCCTGTGTTTGTTTATCCGAAGTCGTTTCCACTGTTATACAATCGGCAACCATAACGGAAGTCTCCGTAAATGGATAATAGGCGGACAATACATGTTCCTGTTTTCCCAGGAAATAAATAGACTGATTCTCGTCAAATGCTGCAAACGAAGATAAATTTCCTGTATATTTATAGGAAATATTTACATCATCTTCACAAGTTACCCCTATACGATCACCATCAGTCCACGTAGTACCAACAGTCCGGGACTTCTCCACAACCTCCGTGATTGTTCCCGAGATTGCCGCTTTCACCCCGACGATATCATCGCCGGAGTAATCATAGCTGCTACATCCCCAACATAAGATAGACAATGCAGCAATAAATGGCATTTTTCTTTTCATAAGACTATAATTTAACAAGTTATATTTTCGGAATAAAGACTGTTATTGTAATGTTACGCTCATCAATCCAATCACTACATCATTAGCAACGGTTTCCAATGTCAGTTCTTTCAGAGTCTTATTCTTGTCCAACGGAATATCCAGCATGACACCGGCGCCACCTTCAAATCTGCGGTCGGCAGATCCGCGAAGTTTCAAAGCCTTTCCCAAATCACGACTCACGATTCCTGTTTTTAAATGAAACCGATACGGGCGAGGTCTGGGAGCATCAAAAGCAAAATCATCCAGATAAAAGTCCTGCTCAATCGGACACCAATTATCAGGGTTTACCAATTCCAGCACCTCTGAAGTTCCATCTGTATAATATACACGTACAATTCCGTTGGCTATCCGGCACTGCATATGATTGGTGCTCCCTACAAGCAACAAATAAGCATGGGAAGCTTTTCCAGAGAGAGGAACCTTCACCATATCCGGATAATTATCCCATAAAGAAGTGTAAGCGATATTGTTACCTTCTTTCATTACACGGAAAGGAATACCAAGTGAAGTTTTATACATATTATCCTTCACCAAGCTACGTAAGCCGGAATCATCAATTTCAGCAGTCAGCAATGGATGGCACCATTCTCCAATTCCCTGAGTCGGTAACTGCAAAGTTGTATAAGGAGAACGTGGAGATAAATACTCATTTTTAAAAATATCCGCTACAGAAGAATTAAACTGCTTATCCATGTTTACCACACGACATTTACCAGTTTCAATATTTTCAAATCCATTGTATACGACTTGAGGAACATTGACATAGACATTGACAGGTTGCCACCATTCCATATTCCCTTGACGAGTGTACACAAAGAAAGTATGATGTCCTTTCTTATCTTTATTCACTTTCGACGAAAGCTTGGTTGTGTTTACCTTCTTCGTTACCAGAACATTTTGCGGGTCATATACTTTAAGAAACGAAATACCCTGAGGAGCGTTCAAGTCTACCTGTCCTTCCAGCGTAGTAACAATTTCATCATTTGCAATCTGTTGTAAGACATTACCTTCCCATTGAATCTCGATTTCAGCTTTGGTGACAGCCGGTACAGAAACAACAATCAGAGGATACCCATTCGCAGCTTCTTCCGTCTTCCATTTCACAGCTTTTCCATTCACCTTTACCAAACGGATCTTATCCTTCACTGCATTCACTTGCAACGTCAAGGCCAATGGTTCTTTGAAACGTTGTGTCACATTATAAATATCCATATCACCCTTACGTAAGAATTCATAAGCTAAATCAGCCATTGACATAGACGCCTTATCCCACGCCATAGGAAATCCCGGGCGGATCACCAATTTTCCATTCAGAGCATCCGGCGAAACGCCATACAAGCCCTGTATCAAAGTGCGGGATGTTATACCTATTTGGTCTGCAAAATCACGGTAAGTTTCCCGGCGAACAGCATCATACAAACTTATTTGTCCGAAATTGCCAGGACTTTTCCCAAGGTACATCCCATCCAGAATAGAACCTTTCAACAAATTAAAACCATCGTCTCCACGCCCTGCCTGAAAAAAAGCAAGCGCAGTATGCATCACCTCGGCAAACGCCACATTATTCACACTCCACACATAAGGCATCCAGTTCGTAGTGGATAATGTTTCATAATCACGATCCAACCCATCTGCAAATACCGGAATATGCGGAATAGAGGTATCGACATACCGGGTTGCCTGATAAGCCTGGAAAGGATCGGCTGTTTCACTATCTATCGCGTGATAGATAGTCCACAAACCAGCGCTTTCATGTAAACGCTTATGCCCCATGAAATCTTGAAACTCGGCCCAATGCCCTTTATCTTTTATCCAAAGCCTTTCATTCATCGCTTTCAATATCTTATCCGCCTCTTTTTCATAGGGAGTAGCATCTTCCCCTATCTTTTCAGCCAGCATAGCGGCCAATTTATTAGCACGATAGTTATACGCTGACGAATGAGTTACAGCTCCACTGTTATAATAAAGTGCATCACTGGCCCAAATACAGCAATAAGCATCATACAGCCCGTCATTATCAGGGTCATAATTCAATTTTTCCCATGCCAGATGACTAGTCAATACAAGCCACATTTTACGTACATAGTCCAAATCGCCGGTCCAGTTGAAATGCCAGAGCAACTCATCAATGTAGCAAAGATTCATATCATAATGATGCATTTGATCCTTTCGGTAAGGAGTACGGCAAATATACCCGTTACTGTAATGCGGGGTACCCCATTTTTTTACCGAACGTGCCAAATGTAAAGCAGTATCCTGTGTAGGATGAGGTATTGTCGCAGGGACATCCGTAACCTGACTTGCTGCATACGAATCGAAATGCGTACGAGCCCTATCATGCCAGCCAATAAAATCACCGATATAAGCAGCACGCCAGCCATTTAATTGCGAACGCCAGCCAATAGCGCCGTGAAGCCATATTTTGCCATCCCATATTCCATCAGCGGCAGCCGCCAAAGCCCCTCCCAATGGATTAAAATAGGGATCCGGAGTAGAAATCTGAAGAGATGACTCTATCTCCGAACGCCACTTTTCAGACTTATCGTATAGGGAAGTTCCTTCAACAAGAGCTGGTAAACGTAACTCCTGATCTTCCACAACAATATAAGCAGTCGTTCCATCCAAACTCAATTTATAATGTTTCTGTTCTTTCGGAAGTTGGGGAGCATCAAAACTATCAGCACGATCAGCACCCATATCACCATTGCGGCTTAAATTCTTCGCTCTAATCTCTGAAATATAGCAATGTAAAAGAGCCCCCTCCGGCATATCCTTCATTGTAAACCGCCATATCCCTCCTTCTGCGTCAGGAAATGCCAGTACGGAGATATTTAATTCACCTTTGCCCAACAAAGGATCTGTCAGACGATAAGTACGCCTTCCCGCCCTGTATCTGGCCTCACAAAATTTTAAAGAATCAAGGGCTATACTTTGATTACCACATTGCAAGCGAAAACAGATATGCTTACTATCCTTCGGCTTATAAGTAGCAAACACAGGCCGGTCGCTCGTTTCAATCCTAAAGTCTGTAATACCTCCGTACAATGCACGAGTATAGCGATTCTTGCCGTTCACACAAACAAAATCATTACCATCCGGACGATATTGTATAGTACGTTTTATCCCTTTTTTACGTTCAATTTGGGAAATTGTCTTTGTTATATGCGCCCCATCTGTCGCTGCTTGTACAACAAGTGAGAACGCAGAGCACATCAGAAAACCAATCAAACAACTTTTATTCATATTTTCCTATCCTATATTTATTACATTTACTTCAATTTTTAACGATACGCTTCATTTTGTACATACAGCCCCTCTTTCACTTTCATCTGCGAATCGGGAATAGGATAGAGATAAGTTCCATCCTTTATTTGCCGGATATACAATAACAAAGTCGGACGTATGACATTACCATTGGCATCCACTGCATATTCCTGAAATTTATCACGAACAGCTTGAAGATTATTATGACGTACCAAATCATGCCAACGGATTCCTTCACAAGCCAACTCTCTCCGTCTCTCCTTGTCAACACATTCCCGGAATGCAGCCGGTTCCTTTTCGGCATTTGTCAATACCGGTATTCCTGCACGCCGCCGTATCCTGTCGACCATATCAACCCCTTTTGAAGTTGGACCTACAATCTCGGCATACATCAACATCACATCTTCCAAACGAATCAACGGGAAATTCAGAGGGAAATAAGTACGATCCACTATCTGCGCATTAATATCATCATACCCCAATGCTTCTCTTTTCATTTTATGTTCCAGGAATTTGATAAAGAAATCCTCACCTGCATATTTCGTCACACTATTAGGATTGTCATCATTCACAAACTTGGTCGTATCAATAGTAGCCAGACACCGTACATCAAGAAAATGTCCTTCTTCATCTTGTTCCTCTTTCAATAAATTATCAAGCCCCTTCGCACAAGCAATACTATTACCGGACATTTCAAGAGTAACATATTTCGAAGGTAAACGAGGCACGGAGTGAAATACCATCGGATTACCATAATCTTTAGCGACTATATATTGAATTTCAAAGATGTGATATTTATTATCATTCTCATTTATCCACATTCTTTGCCATTCACTTGCATTTTTAGCCCAAAATTTACCGGTTGCATCCGCATAATCAATTACTTCTTCAAGAAGCTCCCTAGCGAGTTCCTTTTTAGTTTCATCATACAGAGGAAATCCCGCCATTGTCAGATAAACTCTTCCTAACAATGCCTTTGCCGCAGTCAATGTTGCACGGCCACTGGCGGATTTCCTTCCTAGATAATCCTTCGGTTCCTCCGTCAGGCTTCCGACAGCATATTCCAAATCAGGAATAATAACCTTCTCATAAATTTCTACAGCCTCCGACTGCGGAGTCGACATTGCTTCTGAAATAGTCTGAGGAACAAGCGTCAAAGGAACACGCCCGTAATAACGAACCAAATCAAAATAAGCTAATGCTCTCAAAAAACGCGCTTCTCCTATTTGTTGTTCCTTTATTCCTTCAATAGTATAATTCACCCCATCTACCTTGGACAAAAACAAATTGGCACGCGAAACAATCTCAAACAAGTCATTCCATGCATCCCGAACTGTTGCAATGGTCGATATATTAGGGTTAAAAGAACTGATGTCCATATAGTCACGCTGTGCCGTACTCAGTTCTCCGCACCATGTATTATCCGAACGAACCTCTGACATAAGTAAAGCATAAGTCGACAACGGAAGCAGTCCGTTATATACTCCTATCAACGCTTGCTCCATTTGCGACGGGGTCGTATAAAAGTTTTCAGTAGTACGGGTATCTACCGGAGTGACATCTAGCCAGTCACTACAAGAAGAGAATAACAATCCCATACTCATAGCTCCACTTAGTATATATTGATATAGTTTCATAGTTTCTTTTATTAGAATGTTACATTTACCCCTAAAGTAATAGTTCTAGCCTGCGGATATGAACCGTAATCATAGTCACTATTCTTTCCGTCATTATTTACTTCCGGAGAATAACCACCTTCATATTTATCCCACATCAGAAGATTTTCTCCCGAAATATAAACACGGGCATAATTAATTATCTTCTTATTTTTGATGGGAATACGATAGCCCAGCGTTACGTTTTTAATTTTAATAAAATCGGTACTATACAACCAGCGGGTATCGTACAGTGAACCTGTATTAGAGTTATTAATACCGGGAGTTTTCCCATCACCCGGCTGTTCCTCGGAAACCCACATATTTTCCCAACGTGACAATACATTGATAGATGCTCCCATACCCGGACGATCCATGCCACGACCGAGCAGACTATATATCATTCCCCCTGTCTGTCCAGTCAGTAATACAGACAGGTCGAAATCTTTATATTTAAAGGTATTTGTCATACCAAAAGTATAATCGGGATCCGGTTTACCAACCAACGTACGATCCTGGTCATTAATCTTACCGTCATCATTCACATCACGGTATCTCACATCACCCTGGATAGAATTGGACATTGTAGGATATTTCCTCAAATCTTCCTTATACTGATACACTCCTACAGCATCATACATATAATATGCCCTCAAAGGTTGTCCAACCATCAATACCTGTGTATTCGATTTATCCCATCCAATGAAAACCGTACTATTATCTTCTCCCAAACTCAACACCTTATTCTTATTATAAGCTATATTCAAAGAAGTAGTCCACTTGAACCTTCCTGTCAAGTTTTGGGTAGTCAGTTCAATCTCAAACCCTTTATTTTTTATACTACCGATATTCCCCCATGCTTGTGTGAATCCCATTGTACCAGGAACAGAAACCTGATATAATAAATCTTTAGTCGTTTTATCATAATAATCGGCAGCAAGAGTTATCCTGTTATCAAAAAATCAGAAATCCAAACCAACATTCCAACTGTGTGTCTTTTCCCATCCAAGTTCTTTATTATCAATTGAACAGGGAGCAAAACCATTGGTCAGGCTTCCACCAATTGAATAGTTGGAACTACCCATCAGCCCGATAGCAGCGTTAGTAGAAATAGAATTATTTCCATTCATACCCCAGCTACCGCGTATTTTCATTTGATTGACCACAAACTTTTCCGGCCAAAACTTCTCGTTAGAGATTCGATAGGCAGCAGAAACAGCAGGAAACATCCCCCAACGATTATTCTTTCCGAAACGTGAAGAACCGTCGCGACGAATACTTGCTGTCAACAGGTAACGGTTATCATATTCATACTGGGCACGCCCGAAATAGGATAATAAGCGATTGGGAGTTGACAAGGTAGCTAACGCAACTTTTATAGCCTCATCACTTTGGTTGAAAACTTCAAGTGAATTATCCGGGAACTGTTGCGCAGACAAGTTTGTAGTGGCTCCCGAAGAACTTTCCATTGAATAACCTGCCATAGCGGCAATATTATGCTTGCCTAATTTCTTATCATAATTTAATACAGCCTGCAACAGATATTTGGATGACCGTATATCTATACGGTTGGCAGAACTATGATACCCTTCACCATCCGTCCAGTTCTTAATTACCGAACTCGGAGTAAAAGTGCGAGTCTGACGGCTTGTAAAATCATACGCACCTTTCACTTCCGCCCTCAATCCGTCAATAATATTGACTCTGATAAAAGCTGAAGAATTCAACCGGGCCGTTTCGATATGATTGGTGACCTGCTCCATATAAGCAATAGGGCTGATTTTTGTACTAGACCATAAATAAGAGGCATAAGGTTCCGCACCGGAATATATCCCAGCATCTGGCTCTGCAACTGGACACATTGTCAAAACCTGATTTGCCTGCTGATCTTTGCCATCCACACGCCCACCATCTTTCCAGTCCATTGACGGAGCCATATTAACGCCTAAAGTGATGCGATCATACAATTTTGTCTCCACATTAGCCCGCAGATTCAAACGTTTGTAAGCACTCTCTATAGCAATACCTTGCTGGTCTATATATCCCAGAGAAAGCCGGTATTGAGTATTCCCTCTACCATTTGAAACAGAAAGCTGATAATTCTGCATCGGAGCCAAACGATAAAATTCATCCTGCCAGTCAATTAGTCTTAATCCACCGTAACCGGGCTGTGTCCATCGCGGGTCATTCATATACTCATAGTTTACCCGATTACCATTCAAGGCATAACGGGTATCCCAATCATCATCTGCCGTAGCTCCTTTTCCTCCTAAAGCAGCAAGGTATCTACTATTGTTATAGGCAGTCCGGAAAGTGATCCACTCTTCCGGGCTTAGTACATCTATTTTCTTTTCCAATTGTTGGATACTGAATGCAGCAGAAAACTGTACCCGGACTTTATCATCCTTATTAGCCATTTTAGTTGTAATCAAAACAACACCATTAGCACCACGAGAACCGTAAATAGCAGAAGATGAAGCGTCTTTCAAAACTTCAATCGACTGAATATCATTTGGGTTGATACTTCCCAAATCATCTATCGGAATTCCATCTACTACATATAAAGGAGTGGCATCCGCATTAATGGAAGCAGCTCCGCGCACACGAATCTGTAATTCTGATCCCGGCGCACCATTAGTTGACCGTACTTCTACTCCCGCCAACTGCCCCTGCAATGAAGAGGCAAGATTGGGTGCCGGACGGTCTTCAAGTTTCGCTGCATCAACTTTGGCAATGGCCCCGGTCACATTCCCCCTTTTGGCTGTACCATAACCGATTACAACCACTTCGTCCATTTGCACGTCATTTTCGCTCATCCTGATGGCAAAACTCTTTCCTTTAATAGAAATAGTCTGTGAAGCATATCCCAAATAAGACACCTCAATTGTCTTAGCTTTATCAGGAACTGCAAGAGTAAATTTGCCATCCACATTGGTAATTGTCATTCCAGACTTCCCTTCTGCTACAATAGTTGCCCCGATCAACGGTTCATTTCGTTCATCAACCACCGTACCGGATATGGTACGTTTTTGTGCAAATACTGTGACCGAATGGAGAGCCGAAATCATCATCAAGAAGAAAAATATATATTTTCTTCTCCAACAGCTAATCTCACAAACAGTGCTTTTCATACATTCTAGTTTTCATTTAATAATATTAGTTTTATACAATCTCATAAACCATGGTAATACAAAATCCAGTTATCAATTCAACAGCAAATATAGCGGCATACATGAAGCTGCTCATGCATTTTTCTCCATATACCATGCACATTTGTCCACCTGAACATTCTTATATAGCCCCTCTTTCTTTTTTTCAGGTTATTCAAGAAATTCAATGCAAAAGTCTGAATTTAAACTTTAAAATTACGTGCTATTTATCTATCTTTACCGCAAATCTAAAAAAACACAATCATTATTATCACTATACAAGTATGAGATTCTTCATTAAAGCTACAATTTTCTTTTTTATATGTACATGTATTATATATCCGGCAAACGCCTCCATAGAAATACATGCTAGGAATCTGACTGCCACTGACGGATTAGCCAATAATTCTATCAGGCATATCTATCAAGACAGCAAAGGATTCATTTGGTTTTCTACTTTAAATGGCCTGAGCCGTTATGATGGAAATTCATTTGTTACTTTCCGTCCCCAGAGCGGTGAAGAACTGTCATTAGCGGATCATCGTATCAGAAGTGTACAGGAAGACTCTGACGAATTCCTATGGATTACAACTTCCGCGGAACAAATCAGTTGTTATGATTTGAAAAAAGACTGTTTTGTAGATTTCACCGGCAAAGGAGAAATGAAAGACCGTTATAATGAAGTCACAATCCTCCCTAATAAGGATATATGGCTTTGGGGAAGGGTGCAAGGCTGCCGGAAAATTACTTATAAAAACAACAAATTCAGTTCGGAAACATATTCTACCGACAACCATAAACTAAAATCCGACAATATACGTTTTCTTAGTGTATTTGATTCAAATTCCATTTGGATTGGTACAGGAAAAGGGCTGTATTTACTTAAAGATAACACGCTCGAATGTATAGATTCGACTCACTACTTCCTTCAAAGCGCAGTCATTGATAATACTATTTATTTCATAACATCAGAGGGATTTATTTGGAAATACAACCAGCAGCACCTCACGAAAGTTGCCAATACTGCCACATCAACTGATTTTTTGCTAACAGGCAATATTGTATTACGTAACGAATGGCTGTTATTTACCAAACAAGGCGGAATCTTATTCAATCCCAAGACCAATACAACCAGAATTGCTCCGGAAGAGCTCAATATCCGTAATGGATTGGTAGTGAAAGATAACCGCAACAACTACTGGGTTCATAATCAGACTGGATACATTAACTATATTCAAAAAGAATCCGGTAGTGTCAAAAAGATTGATGTAAGATCGTCAAAGCTTCCATATTTCATTGATTACGAACGCTATCATGTCTATCATGACTCCAGAGACATTATATGGATAACGACTTATGGGAACGGACTTTTTGCCTATAATCCTACTACTAAAGAACTGGAACATTTTACCGCAACCGCCAATCATACAAATCCCATCGCCTCAAACTATCTTCAATATATAATAGAAGATCACTCGGGCAATTTATGGACAAGTAGCGAATATTCCGGTATATCCCAAATTGAAATCATAAATAAAGGGGCTGCAAAAGTATATCCCGAAGGTGAATTAAATATCGACAGGGCAAATGCCATCCGCTTCATATCCCACATGCAAGATGACGAAGTATGGATAACAACGCGTGCAGGCGGATTATATATCTACGATAATAAACTAACAAAACAGAAAAGCAAAAAGTATTATGATATAAATATCTATTCTGCATGTGAGGATAGTAAAGGTAATATATGGTTGGGAACACGCGGGAAAGGGCTCCAAGTCGGAGACGACCAACACTATATACATCAGGCAACCGATACAAATTCCTTAGCTGCCGATCCAGTATTCTGCATTTTGCAAGACCGCAAACAACGTATGTGGATAGGAACGTTCGGCGGAGGACTTGATCTCGCTGTTCCTAAAAAAGACAAATACATATTCCGGCATTTTTTCAATAAGACTTATGGCCAAAAGGAAATCCGCACTATCTGCGAAGACCGTAACGGATGGATATGGGTAGGAACCAGTGAAGGTGTTTTTGTATTCGATCCTGACCGTATTATAAAAGACCCGAACGATTTTTACCAATACAATCTGGATAACCATGCCCTGAAAAGCAATGAAATAAAATCAATTATACAAGATAAGAAAGGCAGGATATGGATTGCCGAATCAGGTATCGGATTTTGCGTAGCCAATATAAAGAATGATTATAAAGATATATCCTTTACTCACTATACGGTCAATGATGGACTTGTCCACAGTGTAGTACAAGCTTTCATTGAAGATGATGAAGGAAATATCTGGGTATCCACCGAATATGGGATTTCTTGTTTTAACCCGGAAAACAAAATATTCAACAATTACTTCTTTTCTAATGATATATTGGGGAATGTATATACAGAAGGATGTGCCAAATTAAAAGATGGTCGTTTGGCTTTCGGCACCAACCACGGACTTATAATACTCAATACTAAGCAAATTAAAAACAAAGAGAAAATTCCGTCCGTTACATTTACAGACTTAAAGTTAAACGGAATATCAGTCCGTCCTGCCGATATGGACTCTCCATTGACAGCCGCTCTGGCATATACAGATGCCATCAGTCTGAAATATTACCAAAGTTCCTTTGTCATAGACTTCTCCACTTTTGACTATCCCATTTCGACTAATACAAGGTTCAGCTACAAACTTGAAGGATATGACGATGACTGGAGTATTCCTTCTACATTAAACTTTGCAGCTTATAAAAACTTACCGGCAGGTACCTACTATCTACATGTCAAAGCCTGCAGCGTATCAGGTATATGGAGTGATAACGAGGAGACACTTGAAATCAAAGTAACTCCCCCTTTTTGGGCAACCGGATGGGCTTTCTTTGTTTACATACTCATTGCAGGCATTATCATGTATTTTGTATATCGTACTATCAGGAATATTAACAACTTGCGGAATAAAATTAAAGTAGAAAAGCAATTAACAGAATACAAGTTAGTATTTTTCACCAATATCTCACATGAATTCAGAACTCCGCTTACACTAATACAAGGGGCTTTGGACAGAATCCACCGTACCCACAATATCCCCAAGGAGATACGTTACTCTATCAAACTAATGGACAAAAGTACCCAGCGTATGCTGCGTCTGATCAACCAATTACTTGAATTCCGGAAAATGCAGAACAACAAACTCGCCCTTTCACTTGAAGAAACTGACGTTATCGCTTTCTTATATGAAATCTACCTAAGCTTTCAGGATACAGCCGAATCCAAGAATATGGATTTCAAATTTATACCATCCGTCAATTCATACAAAATGTATATTGATAAAGGTAATATCGACAAAATCGCCTACAATCTTTTATCAAATGCTTTCAAATATACTCCTTCCGGTGGAAAGATAGAATTCAGCATTTATATTGATAAACAGAAACAGCTATTAATCATGAAAGTAACGGATACAGGTGTAGGCATACCCAAAGAAAAACGTAATGAGCTGTTTAAACGTTTCATGCAAAGCAGTTTTTCTAGCGACAGTATAGGAGTAGGTTTACATCTTACCCATGAACTGGTTCATGTTCACAAAGGGAACATCTGCTATGAAGAAAATCCGTCAGGTGGTTCTATTTTCATTGTAACTTTACCTACTGATTCTTCCATTTATCAATCTAACGACTTCCTTATTCCTGAAAATGCCATATTAAAAGAAGAAGCACAAAACCATCCTTCGCTTTCTGCTCTTAATGAGGAAAATGCTCACTCTGAATCAGAAGAAGAAATAGATAAAGAAGTAGAAAATATAGAGAAAGAACTAAAAACAGAACTGAACGCATCTGATCAAGAGGGTCCTCTAAACAAACGGAAAATACTTATTATCGAGGATGACAATGACGTACGGGAATTCTTGAAAGAAGAACTGACCCCATATTTCGAGGTTGCTGCCGAAGCGGATGGAAAAAATGGTCTGGAGTATGCCCATAATAATGATATAGACCTCATTATCAGCGATGTCATGATGCCTGGATATAATGGTTTCGAGATAACCCGTAAACTAAAAAGTGACTTTAGTACCAGTCATATTCCTATAATCCTACTTACAGCCCTGAATGCAGCGGAAAGCCATCTGGAAGGAGTGAAAAGCGGTGCAGACTCTTACATAACAAAACCTTTCAGTACCAAACTGTTACTGGCAAGCATATTCAAACTGATAGAACAGCGTGACAAACTAAAGGAGAAGTTTTCCAATGACTTGTCAGCCAAACGTCCTGTGATGTGTACATCGGATAAAGACAAGGAGTTTGTCGAAAATCTGACCAAGATAGTGGAAGAACAACTGACTAACCCTGAATTTACTGCCGATGATTTTGCTTCTATGATGTCACTGGGTCGCACCATCTTTTACCGTAAAGTGCGTGGAGTGACCGGATATACTCCCAAAGAATATCTTCGTATCATGCGAATGAAGAAAGCTGCTGAATTGTTGTCAACCAAGAAATATACCGTATCTGAAGTAACTTATATGGTCGGCATCAATGACCCGTTCTATTTCAGCAGATGTTTTAAGGCTCAATTTGGCATCTCTCCTTCCAGTTATCAGAAAAGATACCAAGAGGGCATAAGAGAAACAGAAATAAACGAAGATTAATAAATATATTTATGTGTTTGTGAACATATGTACATGTTTAATGGAATTTTTTCACTAGTCGGAATAAAAAGTTCAGACTAATTTTGTCTCAGAAAAAATTATCAACACATTTAATTATAGCATTATGAAAAGATCAGTATTAATTTTAAGCCTGGCAGCCTTTGTATTATCAAGCAACGCACAAGTATTAAAAAGCAATCTGCTAAATGGATATAAACAAGGTGATAAATTGGAAAAAGCTACATATAATAAAGCTGATGCTCCGATAAAAATAGATACCTGGTGTGAAGCATTCTCTTCCCAAACTGACAAGAATGCCGGTAGTCCCATTACCGGACAAGAGCTCAGTTATGAGGGATATACGGAAAAAGGAGTATCTATCAAAATAGGAGAACTCCCGGAAAATGTGAAAGGTTCAAGATTTAGCGTATATTCCATTTCTGAAAAGAATGACTATTGCAGGGGAACTTTATACCTTTCATTTTTGGCAAACTTTTCCTCCGTCGCTTCCAGTCGCTTAGGCGATTTCATTGCTCTTTCCCCTGTTCATACTGGCGGTAATCTGCGTGCCAGAGTATATGTCGGTAAGATAGACGATGAACATATCCGATTCGGGACTAATCTGTTAAGAGTTAATGCAGAATCCTTCAAAAGCCATGCGCTTAATAAGACGCATCTATTGGTTCTCAAACTGGATTATAAAAAGAACGAGGTTTCATTATTTGTAGACCCAGCCTTAACAGCAGAAGAACCTCAACCCGATGTGGTAGCGAAGGGGGACGAAGATAATAACAAATTAAAAGGGGGGATTCGTTCTATTTCATTTAGGAACCGCGATGATTTGACCGGAAATGTCGGTAACTTCCGCTTCTCTTCCAGTTGGGCAGGTGTGATAGCTCAATAAAAATCTATTTTTATTATTGCATTATGATGTAATATGGAGCATTGAATTGTGTACAATGCTCCATTGTTTTTACAATCATGTCACTTAAATTCACTTCTGTCATTTTACATCATAATAAGTATTATCCTCCTCCTTCACATAAAGAAAAAAAATGACTTATCTTTAATAGACAAGCTTTCTGTTTTTAATAAACTATTGAGGAGTTTATTAAAAACGGTATCCAAGTTTATTATAAATTATAAATTTCGATTTTAAGGTTCTCCCTGTACTTTTTCATAACAAAAAAGACTGCGAACCTTATAAAGATTTGCAGCCTTTAGCTTATACGGTAACTCTCACAGCTTAACTATTGTAAGGAGCTTCTGATATATTGTTATAATATTGTACTATTCTATTTTCATTCTTTTTTAAATTCTTTATCCATTAATCTTTCCGCTTGCAAATATACAAAATTAAAAAGGCTTTGTCAAGAGTGCGCTACTATAAGAAAAAGTATTTGTAACAAAGTTCCATATCTAATACCTTACAACCATAATATCGCTATTTGTGGATAAAACTACATACAAAATGGAATTTTTTCATCATAGCTATTTGCAGAATCAACCTAATTTTGTCATACAGGTCTAAAAGAATTATTAATCATATATAAATATCACAGAAATTATGAAACACATCCTTTTTTATGCATTATTCTTTATTTTAAAGATTGCGTCGGCACAAGCCCAAAGTCTTGACCAGCCGAAGAACTATCCAGCAGATGCTATTTCTTCTTTTGCTGAACGTCTGGAACCTATGGGACGCATCTTGGAAGACGATAATTATTATGTGTGGTGTTGTGCACCAATTATAGATGAAAAGAATAAAGTACATGTATTTTATTCACGTTGGGAAAAAAAGTATGAAATGAAAGGATGGCTGGGGCATTGTGAAATCGCACACGCCGTAGCCGACCAACCGGAAGGCCCATACAAATATGTATCAACAGTACTGTCCCCCCGCCCGGGCTATTTTGATGGTAATACATGTCACAATCCAAGCATTTATAAAATAGACGGTCGTTACTGGCTATTTTACATGGGAGCAACCAATGGTAAATTTGGAACGAAACGTATCGGATACGCTGTAGCAAACTCTATTTGGGGACCGTGGGAAAGATGCGAAAAACCATTATTAATGCCTGGAAATACAGGTGAATGGGATGATTATATTACCACTAATCCAGCTTTCTTAAAACATCCGGACGGAAAATACTGGCTTTATTATAAATCTTGTAATGAAAATGAATATGTGAACCAACATATCAATGGTATTTCAGGTAACCGGAAATATGGGGTAGCTTTTGCAGATAAAATCACAGGACCTTATCGACGATATGAAAAAAATCCGATCGTCGATTTCTCCGGTTTCGGAGAAAACAGGCAAGTAGAAGATGCGTATATCTGGTATGAAAACGGTATATTCAAAATGTTAATGAGAGATATGGGGTTCTACGACCATACAGTGGGGCTCTATTTCGAATCCAAAGACGGGCTGAACTGGCAAAACCCTCAAATTGGTTGGTTTGGAGCAGAGCATTATATCAAACAACCACCCGCTCCTAAACATCTCAAACGTTATGGACGTTTCGAACGCCTGCAAGTACTAATGAAAAATGGAAAACCGGCTTACCTTTTCACGGCTTCCCAAGGGGGAAAAGCAGAAACATCTTCAGGTTTCGTCTTTAAAATCAAGCCCGAATAAACGAACATAGAACTTAAAGTACACTTATAAAAAACTGTTATGAAAAAAATTATATTGATATTATTTACCTTGTTGCAATTCCCAGCAAACGCAAAAGACTTGCCTCACTCCTCCTATTGGCACGGAGAAGAAAGAACTCTTCGATATAAACCCGAAGGAGAAGAGTTTGTAATAACCAATGGAAATAAAAGATTTACTAGAGCTATTTATGGAACTAATACCGGCTTTCGTTTTGAAACCAGTGACTTCCCCGAATTCGGACTTTACATGCCTAACCTCGGTGGAAGTGTATATATGGCTATATCTACCCCCTCAAATATTACTTGGATAAAAGATATGGAATTCATTGAATCTCGTTTTAAATCCGGGCAACGCACCTACATTGTGAGAGACAGGAGACATCTAGGAAACGGCAGTCTGACAATTGATGCTGTAGCTATGTCCGATGGCGATGGATTAGTAGTAAGATACAAAGCCAAAGACATCCCTGCCGGCACTAAAATCTTGTGGATATATGGGGGGAGCCAACAATCAGAAATTCGGACGTGAGGGAGACTTGAATTCCGACCCAGCCGATTGTTTTTTCATTAAAGCCAACAATTGTTCCGGAAATATATATCAAATTAATCAAAACAAATTTACGATACAATACGGGCACCACACCAGCAACAGAGCCTCTCAACATAAAGTAATGTCCATAGCAGGAACCTTTCCTATCGGAACTGATATAAAAGAAGTGGATGGAAACCTTATTGACCAATTGGACGAACTTATCACATCCCGCAAATCAAACAAACCGGTTATCATAGCAAAATATCCGGTTAGTACCATTCCTTTCTATATTGAACTGCACAACCCTAAAAGTCATAGTGAGTTTCAATATAATGATCTCAGTAATGTTTTCAACAAAGGTGTTGAGTTCAGAACCCAAATAGCTTCCAGAATCAAAATAAAAACACCTGATCCATTTCTGAACACATTAGGAGGCACCTTCTCTGGAGCGGAAGATGCTGTATGGCAATCTCCATCGTATCTACATGGAGCCATCTGTTTCCGCGAATTACTTCTTACCGGTTGGAGAGGGGCTTATCTCGCAGACTTGATGGGATTAGAAGATAGGGCAAAAACTCACTTTAACGGTTATCTTAATTCGCAAGTTATAGATGTTCCCGTCACATTACCCCATCTTCAGGACACAGCCCTAAACCTCGCACGGTCTGCAAAAATATGGGGAACCCCCATGTATAGTAATGGTTATATAGGAAGAGTTCCTAATAGAAGAGACGTCATGCATCATTATGATATGAATCTAGTCTTTATAGACCAACTGTTGTGGCATCTCAAATGGACCGGAGATCTTGATTACGCACGAGAAATATATCCTGCCCTCCAACGTCACTTTACATGGGAAAAAAAACTATTCGACCCCGATAACGACGGGTTATATGATGCCTATGCTTGTATCTGGGCTTCAGACGCATTACAATACAATGGCGGTAAAGTGACACATTCTACTGCATATAACTACCGGGCAAATAAAATAATGGCAGAAATATCCGAAAAATTAGGAAAAGATCCAAGCATATACAAAAAAGAAGCAGAACTTATATTATCTGCCATAAACAAAGAATTATGGATAAAAGACAAAGGATGGTGGGCGGAGTTTAAAGATAATATGGGAAACCGGATACGACATGACAACGCTGCCATATGGACTATTTATCATGCAATAGATTCTGATATACATGATCCCTTCAAGGCATATCAGGCAACCCGATATATAGATACGGAAATCCCCCACATCCCCGTCATGGGAAAAGGTTTGAAGGATACTGCCAATTATGTGATTTCAACAACAAACTGGCAACCTTATATGTGGTCTATCAACAATGTCGCTTTCGGAGAAATCTCACATACCGCCCTTGCTTATTGGCAAACAGGACGTTATGAAGAGGCTTTCAAAATGTTCAAAGGAGCTGTTCTGGATGCGATGTACCTTGGTTCAGGTCCGGGAAATGTCACACAATTGTCATTCTATGACGCAGCCCGCAGAGAGACATATCGTGATTTTGCCGATGGAATAGCGACAGGGGTACGTGCTCTTGTACAGGGTATGTACGGTATCATGCCAGATCTTATTAATAATAGACTAACGATAAGACCCGGATTCCCCGATGATTGGAATTTTGCAGAAATTGAAACTCAAAATATGGCATATACTTTTGAAAGGAAAGGCAATATAGAAAGGTATTCTATAACTCCTAATTTACTCAAAAAAGATGTCAGCTTGTCAATGGAAATAAAAGCTATAAGAAACAAAATTAAATCTATCAAAGTAAATGGAAAAGATACACCCTATACTTTACTTACAACCACTATTTTATCTCCAGAAATTAAGTTTGAGGCAGGAATAGCTGACAAATACGATATCACGATAGAATGGGACGGAGAAAAAATAAACAGAGACATGATATCTGTCAATGTAGCCAATGGCAGCCAGTTCAGACTAAATATTCCTTATAAATCAGGAAAAATATATGACCCGCAAAACGTTCTGCGTCATGCAAACTTAAAGAATGACATACTAACCGGCACTATAACCGCTCAAAACGGACATCGCACTGTATTTGTCAATATCACCAATGGAAATATGAATTATTGGCTTCCCATAGATATAAATGTCAACAATCCGCTTGATATCGTTTGTGATTCTGAATCTTCTTCTCTTATTTTTACCTTGAAAAACAATATGGATAAAGTGATAAAAGGTGATTTGTATATCAATGGTAAAAAGGTGAATGAAAACATCAATATAGAAGCTCATGGAAAAAACAACTATGAATTTGATATTCCCATTGCATCTTCAGGAACTAATAGAATAAAAGTCAAATCCGGAAAAGACACTTACTCTTTTCGAGCCATCAATTGGAATATCTCTGTACCGGAAAAATCAGTTTATAAGACGGTAGACATGAAGAAAATATTTAATGACAAAGTAAGTAATATATTCGCTTATGGAAAATATATGTTCCCAAGATGGAAATACACCACATTACAAGTTCCGACCCAAGGTATGGGACAATGGTGTCATCCTCAAAGTATTTCTGTTATTGATGACCGTGGAATAAGAAATAAGGCTTCAAGAAATAACAATAGATTCATTATGCCACAAGGAATACCTTTCAGTACTCCAGGAGAAAAAGAATATAATAATATTGCATTCACCACATTATGGGATAACTACCCGACTTCCATTAATATACCACTAAACGGTAAAGCTTCTAAAGCCTATTTCCTCATTGCAGCTTCCACTTATTATATGCAATCTCATATAGTAAATGGCGAAATCAAAATAGAATATACAGATGGACAAAAAGAAGTACTGAAACTTATATTACCAGATAATTTAATTCCTTTAGATCAGGATATATTCGTAGATGGATATGCTTTCAACACTAAAGATCCACGTCCGTGGAGAGTACGCCTTAAAACAGGTGATGTAAGCAAATATCATGCAGGCGAACTTGGAAAAACAATATCGAACAACCCGATATCTATTGATGGTGGTATGGCTACAATGCTTGATCTGCCACTCAATCCAGTTAAAGAATTAAAATCATTATCTTTGGAGACGACAGCCAATGAAGTCGTGATAGGATTGATGGGAGTAACGCTAGTCAAATAGCCACAGAATGAGGGTGATCAATGATACACCCTCATTCTATATATTTCTGGACACTGTCCATAATATTCCTACTGATAACTGATTTCTATTTTACTATCAATATTGTATTCTTGTCTTACTTGACTCTTATCTTCCACTTCCAAATAAATTTCACTTAATCGAACTTTTTTTCCATACACTATCTTTCCCGCTGTTTTCACTTGTGCTCGAATATTAAATAGATAGAAGTTCTCAATACGTAAACTATCATTCCACCCCGAAGCTGTAATGAAACATTTAGATCTTTTCGCTCTTACATGAGAGAAATAAACATTGCGAAAGTGTGGATACCCTTTTTCTTTAGGTTCTACTGGAGTCAGCATTATTTTCCAATGTGCAGGAATCTCCCTACTTTCATATTCTACAGGTAATTTCGAATAACTATATTTTGGATGCCAGTTCAAATCCACCTCCAATACATTAGATACACTATCAGCCTCAACTCCTGTGACATAAATATTCTCTACTGTCCCACCACGATTCATAGACGATTTAAGCCGTAATACAGATCCTGTGCCATACGCTATCAGATCATGAGCCAGTACATTACGAATAGAACCGGAAGTCTCACTTCCGCAAGTCAGTAACCCTGCACCTTTACGGGCAATACAGTTACGAACCACCACATTCTCCGTG
Organism: uncultured Bacteroides sp.; assembly: GCA_900557355.1. Lineage (GTDB taxonomy): Bacteria > Bacteroidota > Bacteroidia > Bacteroidales > Bacteroidaceae > Bacteroides. The sequence continues at coordinate 1,157 of USSR01000014.1, read as the reverse complement.
GGACGATTCACACGCAGTCCGTCGGCGTCACGCCCTGCCTTAATACAAATATTATCATCGTTGCAATCCACATCACAGTTTTCTACCAGAATATTGGTAGATGAATCAATATCAATGCCATCCGTACTTGGTCCGTGACCTCCTACATTATTATTAATAGTAAGTCCGCTCACCGAACAATGATCCGAATACAAAATCTGACAAGCCCAGAATCCCGTACGCACCAACGTAAAGTCTTTCAACGTGATATGCTTGCTGTTGGAAACCAGTACTCCCCTCACCCGCTTGCAATCATAATCCACAATCCAACGCAGATTCTTCTTCTCATATTCCTCCCGCATCGCCCAATATTTATCCCAGAATACTTTTCCGCGGCAATCGATAAAGCCTTCCCCCGTAAGAGCGGCATTTTCCGCATCCATTATATTGATAACGGCCGAAGGCCATGTCATTTCGATACCGGCAATGCGGGAAGGAAATTCCGGATAGTCCTGAATATTATCACTCGCAAGCAAGGTAGTACCTTTACTAAGATGCAGATTCACACCACTCTTGATAAACAAAGCACCTATCTTATAATACCCCGGGGCAACAACTACCGTACCTCCTCCCTGTTGGTGACAAGCATCAATAGCGGCCTGGATAGCAGGAGTACTGAATACGGAAGTGTCATTCCGCAACCCGAACTTTCCGGCATCCCATTCTGTGTTTTTCGGAGTCCTCTGCGCCCCCACCTGATCGGCCCACGACAAATCCGGCTCTGCAGATACACTTCCCCAATCATAAGCAGGAATCGTCTTTTTCGGAGTTGTAAAACCAATCAAGGCCAATAGTACAATAGATAAAAGATACTTCATAATTACTTCTTTTAGTTCACGTTGCAAAATTATCGCATATCATCAAAGAGGTAATGGACAGATGTACGCAAAAGATAGAATATTATATCATACGGACAATTAACTTGAAAGGGTGCACAATTGTATATAGTCTTTGTACATTTCTCCATTTCATACATCACAAAAAGGAGTAATTTTGCGAGTGAATAAATACAATAAGGTCCAAACCGATAAAACAAATATGAGAAGAATTGCAATTTATCTATTGTGCATATTCATGTTACTGCCTGTTGTAACAATGACAGCACAACCTGGTTATTC